>JANOOQ010000402.1:0-8424 GCA_031421515.1 Leifsonia sp. | reverse complement strand
CTGCGATTTTGCAACTCATCGCACTATTGGGCGCACTCATTGCTCTCGTGTGGTCGATCGTCTTGCGCCGAACCGTGCTGGGTGACGGCAAGGGACGACCAACTGTGATTGCCGAATACACGCCGCCTGAGGGGATCGACCTCATTACGGCGTCCGTGATTCTAGGTAAAACGACCCGCGCTGCCGCGGCGCAATTCGTTGACTTCGCAGTCAAGCGCAAGATTCGAATCGTCGAGACGGAAAAGACCGGATTCTTTTCGCGCGGCGTTGCCTATCTCCTCGAACTCGTGGATCCCACTGGGCTAGCGGGTCCGCAGCTTACGCTCGCGCAAGCCTTGTTCGGTTATCAGTTGATTCCGGGAACGGGCTACTTGATGAGTGGGCGGGATGTCACGCTCAGTCAGTATGTGCGCGCGATAATCGCAAATGCGACCTCGGGTGCGACGAGCGCGGGATATCGCAAGCGAGGATCAGCTGTGCACGCGATCCTTCCCGTGATGCTCGTGGTTGCCTCGGCCATCGGGAGCTTCATCTTTGGAATCACGCTGCTCGAGGATGCTGTGGGCGGCCTTCTACCGATCGCGCTCTTCATCGCACCGATTGTCGTCGTGTTGATTGTGTTCGGCTTGCTGTTCCGCACGCCGCTCACTGACACGGGGGCCGAATTGAGGGACCACTTCAAGGGACTTGAGCTCTACATCCGTCTCGCTGAAGCGGATCGTCTCACGATGCTTCAAAGCCCGACGGGTGCCGAGCGAGAGGCCGTCTCGACGAGTGATCCACGTCAAGTGATCGACGTCTACGAGAAGCTCCTGCCATATGCCGTGATTTTCGGCCTGGAGAAGCAATGGGCCGAAGAGCTCGGAAAGTACTACGTGGACAGTTCGCCGGATTGGTACTCGGGAACGAGCACGTTTAACGCCGCAGTGTTCGCATCGAGCATCAGCACGATGTCAACAAGTGCCGCATCCTCGTATTCCGGTAGCTCCTCGAGCAGTTCGAGCGGCGGATCCGGTGGTGGAGGCTCGTCAGGCGGTGGTGGCGGTGGTGGCGGTGGTGGCGGCGTCTAGAGGGCGTTCGTCATGATGAAATAGCCCACAACGATCACGAAGGCCATTCCAATCGCGCCCCACAGGGGTGCTGTCCAGCTGCGCCGCCCAACGGCAACGCGGATGAGAAAGGTGATCGTCGACAGTCCCACGATGAGGATGCTCCCTATTAACGCGATCGCGAATCCTGCATTGACCGAATCGCTCGTCGACCCCGCGGGTGGCGAAGTCGTTCCGATTGCATAGAGCGCGGAGAGGCTGAGAAACCCGATCGTCACTTGCGCGAGCAAAACGATGATGCCGACGAGCACGTCGAGCCCGCGATCCTGTCCCTCAAGTTTTCGCGCCATGGCGACAGCCTACGACGCTATGTGGTGGATCCGGCCGCCCAGTCAACAACGACATCGTTCGGGCCGTCGCCTAGTTTGGCGTGAAGTTTCGATCCTGGGAAAACAAGCGGGAGAGCGGATGCAGGAACTGCGTTGCCCACCTGGATCTGGTAGGGCTGCGCGACGCCCTCAGCGACGGTGAGCGTGAGCGCGTGAACGGGATCGCCTTTCGCGTTCGAGACGCCAATGGGTTTGTTCGAAACGAGTACGACCGTGATGGGTGTTCCCGTCGCGAGAATGTGTGCCGCGCTACCCGGTCCCGTCGAATCGGCGAGCTGAACCGACGGCGCTTGGTTTGCGAAATCGATCGCGACTCGAGAGTGATCGGCGGGATCGACGCGCACTGCGAGCACGAGTCCAGGCTGTTGGAGCTGGCTAATCATGATCTCTTGCACGCGCTGCGTAACGGCCGCTTCGAACGGAGCGACGCCGTCCATCATCACGCGCAGCTGAAAAGTGCACGCGCGCTCGACAGGTGCATTCATAACCGACATCGTCGTGTTCGAGACCGAGATCGAGAGAATCTCGCCGCGAGCGAGAATGCCGGTCATGAGGAGCTCTTCGTCGGCTCCGCCTGTCAGCGTGCGAAAGCCCTTGGCAATGTCATCGAACAAGCCCATGGTGCTCATCCTTCCGATCGTCGGTTGGAGTAGGTGCTGCACAACAAACACAGGGTACCGCCGCGCCGCTACGGTCGCGAGTAAACTTTTTGTTCATGAGCGCTACCTATCCGTCCGGTCTGCGCCGAAGCGCACTCCTTCCCTCGATCATCGCGGTCATTGCTCTTGTCATTGGCATCGCTCTCATCGAGAGTGACGGATTCACGGTCATCCGCTACATCGTCAGCATCTTTGCCCTCATCGTGGCGTGGCTAGCGGTTCAAGCTCGCGCATGGTGGGGGTTAGCACCGCTCGCGGCAATCGCGGTGTTGTGGAATCCCATCGTGCCCATCGAGCTCGGGATGCCCGACCTCTGGCTCGGCCTTCAGTACGTCGCGGCGCTCGTCTTCATTGTGGCGGGCGCGCTGATTCGCGTATCCGCGGATTCGGCGTAGGATAGCCACAGCGCACACAGAGCCCACCAGTCGCATCGCGATCGGGTCTGGATCACTCGAGTTGGCGCCGTCATTCGGCCGAATCGCCGGTGGCTTCACTAGCAACGTGTCGGGGAGTTCCCCGGTACAAGGAGACTAATTGGCCCTCTCCGAGAGCGCACAATCCGGGCAGACTGAGCCCGGTCAACGACCCAAGCGTCAACGACCGAGCTCGGATAGAAAGAGCACGGGTCAACGGCAGCAGTCGAGTCAGCGTCGCAAGGTTCGCCCGGGCGACGACGTGGGAGTCATCCCCGTGCTCGCTCGCGCGGCTCGTGAAGTCGAGACCGCCGTGCAGAAGGGCCCGCTCAAGCCTGCCAATCGCGCTCGTTTTCAAGTCGCTGCGCTTCTCTTACGCGAAGAACGCGCTCGCGTTAAGAAAGACTCTGCGCTCACCGATTCAGAGCGCGCAAATGAACAAAAGCGCCTCGACGGACTCGCGGGAATCCTCGCGAAGACTGCCGCGCGCGACACGAGTCTCATCGCGATGCTTGGCGACGATGCGCCCGTCACTGCGGCCGCGAAGGCGCTGCGTCGCGACCTCCTGATCGCGGCAGGCGTCGAGTTGAGCCCAGACGAGCTCATCATCACGACCGAACCCAAGCCCATCGACAAGCAAGTTGAGAAGCAAGTGGTGCCGGCATCCGTTCGCCAGATGCAAATGTCGAACCCCTTCTTAGCGCCGGACTTCAGCGCGCTGAACGCTAAGCCAGCTGCCATAAATCGGCTCGGGAATTGGGAGCTCATCGAGCCTCTGTTCCGGTCGTTCGAGTACGGAGCCGGCGGCGGGGCCGCAACGATGGACCTGCCCGAAGCGGGGTCATTGCGCACGACGGGCGATCTCGAACTCATGCGCCACCAAGCTCGCTTCATCGAAGAAGTGAAACGCGGGCACCGAACCTTTCTGCTCGCCGACGAGCCGGGACTCGGAAAGACAGCTCAAGCGCTTCTCGCGGCCGCGGCATCTAGCTCGTATCCTCTCCTCGTCGTCGTACCCAACGTCGTCAAGACCAACTGGGCGCGCGAAGTCGAGATGTGGACTCCCGGTCGCACGGCGACGGTCGTGCACGGCGACGGCAAAGACGTTGATGCCTTTAGCGATGTCGTCATCGTGAACTACGAGATTCTCGATCGACACGTCGGGTGGCTCGGACGCTTCGGTTTCAAGGGCATGGTCGTCGACGAAGCGCACTTCATCAAGAATCTGAAGTCCGAGCGCTCGAAGCACGTTCTTGCTCTCTCTCGAAGCATTCGCGCCGCGTACCCGAAGGCGCTCTTGATGGCTCTCACGGGAACGCCGCTCATCAACTCGATCGAAGACTTCCGCGCAATCTGGCAGTTTCTCGGGTGGATTGACGACAAGAAGCCCCTCCCGAGCCTCATGAACAAGCTCGAAGAGACGGGCCTCACGCCCGCCGATCTCGGCTTCTTCTCGGAAGCGCGCCGTGCCGTCATCGACATGGGCATCGTGCGTCGCAAGAAGGTGGATGTCGCGGCCGACATCCCCGCCCGCCGCATCGCCGACATTCCCGTCGAACTCGACGACGATCTCGGCAGATCGATCCGGGCAGCTGAAGCCGCGCTTACCGCGAGGCTCCTCGAGCGGTTCATGCGGATTAGGGCGCTTAAGCCCGATGCCTCGAACGAAGACCTCATCCGCGTCGTCGCGCATGCCGAGCTAGAAGAGTCAAAGGGTGCGACGACGGGCGAAAACGTCTTCACGATGGTTCGCAAGATCGGCCAAGCGAAGGCAACTCTCGCGGCCGACTACACGTCGCAACTCGCTCGATCCGTCGGCAAGGTTGTCTTCTTCGCGAAGCACATCGACGTCATGGACGCAGCCGAACAGCATTTCGCTAAGGTCGGGCTCACGTCTGTATCGATTCGAGGCGACCAGACCGCGAAGGCACGCCAAGCGGCGATCGACTCGTTCACTACCGACCCCGATGTGTCGGTCGTCGTAGCGTCGCTCACGGCCGCCGGCGTCGGGCTGAACCTTCAGGCGGCCTCAAACGTCGTTCTCGCCGAGCTCAGCTGGACGAGCGCCGAACAGACTCAAGCGATCGACCGAGTGCACCGAATCGGTCAAGAACTTCCCGTCACCGCGTGGCGAATCATCGCTGCCCACACGATCGACGCTCGAATCGCAGAACTCATCGACAGCAAAGCGGGACTAGCGGCTCGCGCGCTTGATGGCTCTGATGTCGATGTCGCCGCGGATTCGAATATCCAGCTGCAAGCTCTCGCTAGCTTGCTTCGGGATGCACTCAGCAACTAGCCGACGAAGCGCGCGGCCAATCGCTCGATCGCGGCTACGGGAATCGGCAGCCAGGCTGGCCGATTGCGAGCCTCATAGACTGTCTCATAGAGCGCCTTGTCGACCTCGAACGCGTCGATGAGCGCAGAGTTCTCGAGGATCTCGGCTCCCGCAGCCTCGACGTAGCCCGCGATGAAGGCCGCGCGCGCGGTATCGACCCACGCGAGTGGATGAATAGTCTTTTCGCTCATCGCGACAGAACCGCCCGCGTAGTCGAAGGACCGAAGCATCCCTGCTACGTCACGCATTGGACTATCGAGCAGAACGCGCTCGCTCATCGGGCGAAGCGGCTCACCCTCGAAGTCAACGACAACCCAACCCCGCTCGGGAACCGCAAGAACTTGGCCGAGATGCAAGTCCCCGTGCACGCGCTGTTGAGCAGGCCACTCGACAATTCGCGCGCGCTCAAAGATTTTTGCGAGTCCAGTGGCGAAGCGCTCGAGTTCGGGAACCTCGGCGATTGCGTCCCTCAAGCGGCCGTTCATGCGTTGGAGGATGCTCTCGACGTCGTCGACGTCCGTCGCGCGGGTCGGAAGTGTCGCCGCGAGAGTTGCGTGGATTTGAGCCGTAACGACACCCATCGCGCGCGCCTCGCTCGCGAAGTCGGCTCCCGAACTCGCGGCCCGGAGTGCGAGCGTCCACGCATCTTGAGCGCCCGGCAGAAACTCTTGCGCGCACGCGAGGTGCCCGCGAGCGCGACCGAAAGGCGCGTTCTTGTCGTTCCACTCCGCGCGAACGTGCCCGACGGGTTGCGGCACTGCCCTTGATCCGGCGGCAGCGAGCGCCGACTGTAGCTGCACGTCGGGATTCTCGCCGTCGTGAATAGTTCGAAAGAGCTTGCACATGACGCTCACGGGCGATGCGGCATCCGCTCGCCAAGAAAAAGAAGTTGGCTCGAAGATGATGGAGGTGTTGGATTGCTCTCCAGCGAGCACTCGAGAAGTGAAGTCCGATTGGGCGATCGCGGATGCCACGTCGCTGGTAGACCGGTGCCCCGACGCGAGCATTCTGTCGCCGCGTACCTCGCGCTCGCCCGTCACGAGCGTGAGTAGCGCTGACGTGTAGGCGGCGTCGTGGGGGGCGTCGTACACGAACCGGTCCTCGAACTCGCCGATCAACCCGACCGGATCTGGCGCCTCGACACGTCTGTGCACGAGCGGGACTTGGTAGAGCGCCGACTTGCCGGCAGTGTGATCGAGCAAGAGCAGCGTGACGATTTCGACAGCGGGATCCTGCGCACGCATGCCCCAACTGCCGACGATCTCGATTACGGGGAGCGACCCCTTGTTTGCGAACCACCGCTGGTGGGACATCCACTGGCCCACAAATTCGGCGAATTCTGGCGCCGAACCCGTGAATGTCATTGCTCAGACTAGGCACGATCTACCGGTCGGGGTCAACTTCTTGGGTTTAGTGTTGCCTCGTGAAGCGAGCAATTGCAAGAATCCTGACGCTGAGTGTGCTCGTGGCCGTTGGCGTCGGAGCATCCGCCGTCGCGGCGAGTGCGATCGCAGTGACTGACGTAAGCGACTTTTCGTTCGACTCATTTGACGGGCAATACTTTCTCGACGTCGACTCGGACGGTCACGCGACAACGCGCGTCGTGGAGACACTGGTTGCGCGATTCCCTGATTTCGATCAGAACAGGGGCATCATTCGAGCGATCCCGCTTACGGATGGCGAAGTGCGACTCGAATTGTCAATGATCTCCGTGACCGACGAAAACGGTGACCCCGTCTACTTCGAACGAAACGACTACAACGGATTCGCGGAGTTCGCGCTCGGTACCGATGAGTTCGTGCAGGGTCGCATGACGTACGTGCTCGAATACACGCTCGCGAATACCATTCGGCACTTCGCCGATTCGGGCGGCGACGAGTTCTACTGGGACATCAACGGCAACGGGTGGGCACAGTCATTCGACGAAGTGAGTGCGCACGTGACGCTGTCAGATCGGCTCGCCGAATCCCTCACTGGCCAATCCGCGTGCTACCTCGGGTACTACGGCGAAACGGGAGAGTGCGAGCTTTCGCGCAACGACTCGGGTACCCAGTTCGATGTCACGGTCGCGCCCGTGGGCCCGTACAACACGCTCACGGTCTCGATCGGATTCGACGGCGGCACGGTCGTGCAACCGGCCCTCCCTCGCGACAGTTGGATCGTACAGCTCGCCCCGAAAGTCATTGCGGGGCTTGCGGGGCTGCTCGTCGCGATCTCACTCGTAATTCGAAACTTCTTTTGGCGGGATGCGCGTGGCCGGGGCACGATTATCGCGCAGTTTGAGCCGCCCGAGGGTTCGTCGATCATGCTCGACGCCAACATCGTTTCGCGGCCAACTCCCGCGTTACCCGCGCAACTCGTCGATTTCGCTGTACGCGGCATGATCAATGTCATTGACTCGAAGGCCGAGGGCAGCTCGGGCCGCGAGTCGAAGCGGTTCTCGATCGAGTTCGTAACCGACCACGGAGCGAGTCCCCAGGAGCACGCCATTCTCGTGATTCTCTTCGGCGGCGAACTCACCCCGGGGGAGCGTGTCAACCCCGGATCACTCTCGGCGAGTATTGGGGCCGCGCTCTACGCGCTTTCGAGTTCGGCTGCCGCCTGGGCGATCTCGCAAGGTTTTCGAGCGCAACCCACAAGTGTTATTCCGAAGATCTTCCGTCGAATCGCTTTCGGCCTCGTCGTCGCTTTCGTTCCGGTTTGGGCGTGGGCCGCGTATTTCGACGTTCTCGAAGGCAACGTGTTGTTGCCCGTGTTCTTGACGGTTGGCCTCGCGATCGCCGTGCCCTTCATTCTCGTGCGTCCATACCGGCTCACTCGAAAAGGAGCAGAGGCAAAGGAATATCTGCTGGGACTTCGCGAGTACTTGACGATTGCCGAGGAGGATCGGTTGCGGGTACTTCAATCGCCCGAGGGAGCTCTTCGAGTCTCGGTTACCGACCATGAGCAAATCGTCAAACTCAACGAACGACTACTGCCGTACGCCGTGTTGTGGGGCCTGGAGGAGCAGTGGGCCCAGAAGCTACGAGCAGAATACGCGGGCCAATCACCGACCTGGTTCTCTGGCGATTTCGATTCGAGCGTTCTGCGAAGCTTTTCGGTCGCTTCCACCTCCTCCGTGCGACCTATCGTGACGTCGTCGAGTGGCGGCAGTTCGTGGTCGTCGAGCGGTAGTTCGAGCTCCTCGAGCGGGTCGAGCGGAGGCGGATTCTCTGGTGGCGGTGGAGGAGGCGGAGGCGGCGGAGGCCGCTGACCTCGCTCGCTGCTGATCAGCCGATCAACGCGCGGACCGCGAACGCTGCATCGGCTGCGGCCCCCACAGTAAGCGTCGGAAGAGTCGCGAGCGTCGACCCCGACGCCGACTCGCCTTGAACCGTGATCGAGTATTTCGTGTCAAAGAGATAGAGCGGTGAATCCAGGTGATCGTCGATTCCTTCCTCGACGAGGAACGTCTGAAGAACCGCGCCACTCGCACTCAAACGGTCATCCGATATCGAGTTGGGGAGAGTTGCGTATCCGTCGAGTTCGGCTTGTTGGAACGCGATCGTCGCGATCGTCACGCCGAGTTGCGTCGAG
>JANOOQ010000401.1:0-3367 GCA_031421515.1 Leifsonia sp. | reverse complement strand
CGGCAGCGCGAAACACCGCGGCCTCCGCACGGTCATCGACAACCTCGGCGACATCGACGCGCGCGAAATCAACTCCATCAGGATCACGGATGACGTGACCCTCCGCATCGGCAAATACGGGCCGTATCTCGAGGCCCCGGGCGAGAGTGAAGACTCGCCTCGTCGCGTCAACATTCCGCAAGACCTCGCGCCCGACGAGCTCACGGCCGAGAAGGCCCGCGAGCTCATCGACGCTCCCGTGATCGTCGATCGCGTCATCGGGATTAACCCCGAAACCGGCAAGGAAATCGTCGCGAAAGAAGGTCGCTTTGGCCCGTACATCACGGAGCTCGAGCCAGAGATTCCCGAGCCCGAGCCGCAACCCGACGTCATTGATCCCAAGACGGGCGAGGTCAAGAAGGCGAAGAAGCCCAAGAAGGCTCCCGTCGTCAAGCCGCGCACTGCATCCATTTTCAAGTCCATGGATCTCGGCACGATCGACCTCGAGACGGCGCTAGCGCTGCTCAATCTGCCGAGAGTCGTCGGCGTCGACCCCGAGTCGGGCGCAGAGATCACGGCACAAAACGGTCGCTACGGGGCGTACTTAAAGAAGGGCACCGACACGCGGTCCTTGCTTTCCGAGGATCAGATTTTTGGCATCGACTTGGCGGGCGCAATCGAGCTGTACGCCCAGCCGAAATATGGGGGCCGCACGGCATCCAGTGCGCTCAAAGAGTTCGAGCTTCCCGACCCCGTGAGTGAGAAGGCCATCAAGATCAAGGACGGCCGCTTCGGGGCGTATGTGACCGACGGCACGACCAATGCGACGATTCCGCGCGGCGAGACCGTCGAAGAAATCGACTTCGACCGCGCCGTTCAGTTGCTCGCAGACAAGCGCGCGAAGGGACCGGCAAAGCCACGCGCCAAGGCAGCGCCCAAGAGGAAGCCCGCCGCAAAGAAGGCTCCGGCGAAAAAGTGACTCGCGGCCTGTTCATCACGCTCGAAGGCGGTGACGGTTCGGGCAAGTCGACTCAATCCGGTCTCTTGGTCACGTGGCTCGAAAGTATCGGCCGCACCGTCGTCGTCTCGCGAGAGCCCGGTGGCACCGACCTGGGGCTCGAGCTTCGGGACATCGTGTTGCACAGTCGAGGCGACATCTCGCCTCGAGCGGAAGCCCTCATTTATGCCGCGGATCGCGCACACAACATCGCGACGAAAGTGCGACCGGCGCTTGATCGAGGTGACATCGTTGTTCAAGACCGATACCTCGATTCATCCGTCGCGTATCAAGGTGCGGGTCGTGTGCTTGGTGCAGCGGAGGTTCGCGAGGTGTCGCTGTGGGCGACCGACGGCCTATTGCCCGACCTCACGGTGCTCCTCGACCTTCACGAAGAAATCGGCATGGACCGCGTCGCGGAATCAAGCACCCAGTTCGATCGACTCGAAGCGGAGAAGCGCGACTTTCACGCGAGGGTGCGCGCGGCGTACCTTGAGCTCGCGGCAGCCGAGCCCGAACGATTTCTGGTCGTGGATGCTCGCGAACCGATCGACGTAATCGCTGCCGCAATCCGCGCTCGAGTCGAAGAGGCCCTCGCAACGTAGCACAAAGCCACCACTCACGGTGTCGGCACTGTGACCTACGCTTGAGGGCATGGCCACTCGTGAAAGCTCGACGGCGGCGCCGCGAGTGTGGGACGAACTCACGGGCCAAGACGACGCGATCGCGATCGTTGAAGCGGCCGCGGCTGCGTCGCGAGTCGGCGGCAGCGACGACTCCTCGATGACGCACTCTTGGCTGATTACCGGCCCCCCAGGCTCGGGCCGCTCGAATCTCGCCTACGCATTCGCCGCCGCTCTCCTCGGTGGTGATGAAGCGACCGTGCGCCAAGTTAACGCGCGCACCCACCCGGATCTCGGAGTTCTCGCGACCGACCGCGTCATCATCTCGATCGATGAAGTGCGCCAACTCGTGTCGACGTCGCAATTCTCTCCGTCGGTGAGCCGCTATCGCGTCATGGTCATCGAAGACGCAGATCGCATGACCGAGCGTACGTCGAACGTTTTGCTCAAAGCCCTCGAAGAGCCGCCCCCGCGCACTGTCTGGATCCTCTGCGCACCGAGCGAAGCTGACCTGATCCCGACGATTAGATCTCGAGTGCGCGCGGTTCGATTGCGCGTTCCGTCGATCGAGCAAGTAGCCGATCTGCTCCAACGCCGGGACGGTGTGGATGCAGCAACTGCGACGCGAGCGGCCCGCGAGGCTCAATCGCACATCGGCATGGCGCACAGGCTCGCCACCAATAGCGAAGCTCGGGATCGACGGGAACGGACCCTCTCGATTGCACTCGGCATCCACTCGGTGTCAGGGGCGGTCATCGCGGCCGCTTCGCTACTAGAAACCGCTAAGGCCGACGCTGAGGCGATCACGGAAGAGCGCGACGCTCAAGAGCGAGACTCGGCGATGCGGTCCCTCGGAATCGAACCAGGCGGCACGATTCCGCCGGCCCTGCGGTCTCAGCTCAAGAATCTCGATGAAGACCAGAAGCGCAGGGCGACGCGAAGCTTGAGAGACGGCATTGATCGGATCATGGTCGACCTCCTGTCGCTCTATCGAGACATCCTGCTCATTCAGTTAGGCGTGACGGAGCAACCCATCAATTTGCGGATCGTCGACGAATTGCACGCCGCCGCGGCTCACTCAACTCCTGCTGACACGCTCGAAACGATGGACGAGATCGCGATTGCCCGCCGTCGAATCGACAGCAACGTAGCTCCCACACTCGCACTCGAGGCGATGCTCGTCTCGGCAAGCCGAAAGCGCTCATCGTGAGAAGGTTCGCTCAAGTCGCCATCGTTCTAACCGTGAGCGTCACGCTCAGTGGTTGCGTCTCGTGGTTCCTCGGGCCCGAGTCGTCATCGACGTCGACACCGACGGGCGAAGAAGTCGCGCCAGAGCTCGAGCCCTACTATTCGCAAGTGCTCGAGTGGACGGCGTGCGGCAACGGGATGCAGTGCGCCACGGCGATTGCTCCGCAAGACTGGAGTGCGCCGACGGGAGCCGAGATCGAACTCGCGCTCGTACGTCAGACGGCGAAATCCGCCAATCGCCTTGGATCACTTCTCGTCAATCCCGGCGGACCTGGCGCATCTGGCTTCGACTTCATCAAGGAGAGCCTGTATTACGCGACCTCCGCGCGACTTCAAGCGAGCTTCGACATTGTCGGGTTCGACCCGCGCGGCGTCAACCGATCCACTCCCGTGAGTTGCTACGAAGATCCCGCCGAGTTGGACTCCTACATTTACGACATCTTCCCGGGCGAACCGGGTAGCGAGGAATGGCTCGCCGCCTCGAACGAAGCCAACAAGAACTTCGGCGCTCGCTGCCTCG
>JANOOQ010000400.1:0-3462 GCA_031421515.1 Leifsonia sp. | reverse complement strand
TTCATCGCCGGTCGAGTAGTCGCGAAGCGACGTATCGAGACCCCCTTCAGGATCTCGATTCGTGCTTCGCGCTACTCGATCGGCAGTTAAGGGGTCGTTATGAGTGGGTCGCTCAACATCACGTCGGCGACTGTCGACCCCGGGCTGCTCGACCTCCCGTGGAGTCTCCCCCTCGATCTGTGGCCCGACGAGACGATTGCAGCGCTCCCCAAGGGCATCTCGCGCCACCTCGTTCGGTTCGTGCATCTGAGCGGATTCGTCGTGGCGATCAAAGAGACATCCGCTGAACTCGCGAACCAGGAATACGAGATGCTGCGCGCTTTGCAGCGACTCGATATTCCGTGCGTCGACCCCCTCGGGTTCATCACGAATCGCACGACGGATGATGGCGAGCCCCTTGAGTCGGTGCTCATCACGAGGCACCTCAAGTTCTCGCTGCCGTATCGAGTGCTCTATTCGCAAAACCTCCGCCCCGATACCGCGACGCGACTCGTCGACGCTCTCGCGGTGCTGCTCGTGCGCCTGCACATGGTCGGCTTCTTTTGGGGCGATGTGTCGCTATCGAACACCCTCTTTCGGCGGGATGCCGGCTCGTTCGCGGCCTACCTCGTCGACGCGGAGACCGGCAAGCTCTACGACGGCCTATCAGACGGGCAACGCGAAAACGACCTCGAGATCGGCCGCGTCAACATCGCCGGAGAGTTGCTCGACCTCCAGGCCGGCGGACGGCTCGCGGAAGACGTAGACGCTGTCGACATCAGCAACGGAATCGTTGCGCAATACCGCACGCTCTGGAAGGAACTCACGGCGCCCGAGGAGTTCGACCAATCCGAGCGGTGGCGAATCAACAGTCGCGTCGAGCGGCTCAACGACCTCGGTTTTGACATTGAGGAGCTCGCGATAAAGACCGACGACTCGGGCACGCAAGTTCGCATCCAACCCAAGGTCGTCGACGCTGGCCACCACTCGCGCCGGCTACTTCGACTCACGGGTCTCGACGCTGGCGAGAACCAGGCCCGGCGACTGCTCAATGACCTCGACGCGTACCGCGCGACGTTCGACTCGAAGAACCTCGACGAAGAGATGGTCGCTCACGAGTGGGCCGCGCAAGTCTTCGAGCCGGTCATCCGTGCGATCCCGCGCGAGTTGCGTGGCAAGCTCGAGCCCGCCGAGATCTTCCACCAGCTGCTCGACCACCGCTGGTTTCTCGCGCAAAACGAGGGCCGCGACGTGCCGCTCTCGGAAGCGCTCAGCAGCTACATCGACACCGTGCTGCGTCACCGCCGCGACGAAGCGACGATCATTGATCCGCCGACGGGTGCGTTCACGGCGCCGACCGCGATCGTCGACGACGAGGATTGGCGACTAAAGGTTTAGCTACCTCGGTCGCAGGCTCCCTCGGCGCTGGCGTCGCGGCGACGCAAAGCGTCGCTCAAAGCTCCAGCGCGCTACGAAAGCAACTCTTCGAGGCCGCGCCCCGCGACGTGCTCGAAGATGAGGTTTGTCTCGGTGTGTGCGACGGCGGGATGCCCGGCCAAATACGTCAACACGAAGTCACGCAGATCGCTCGCGCTGTGGGCGGCAACGTGAAGCAGATAGTCGTCGGCGCCGCCCATGTGAAAGAGCGCGAGAACTCCGGGCCACGTGGGCGCCGCTCGGCGGAACGCATCCACCTCGCCTCGAACGTGCTTGACGAGTTTGATCGAGATGAGGGCCTGCACCGTCACGCCGAGTGCCGCGACATCGATGTCGGCGTGGTATCCCCTCACGTAGCCATCACTGTGCAGGCGACGTAGGCGCAGGGCGACCGTGGATTCCGCGATTCCGACGGTAGCCGCGAGCGCGGCACCCGATACCCTCGCATTCGCGGTGAGGGCGCGCAGTAGCGCGCGGTCGGTGGCATCCACTGTCCGCTTCGATTCGCTCATTTCGCACTTTCTTTGATTTTGGATGCACAATCCGCAGTTTCCACAGAGTTCTATGACTAGTTTCGCATGATCTGTTGGCATGAGCACATGATGCGCAACGATGCCCGCCTTGAAACTCGCGCCGTCCACTCCGGAATGGATGGCTTGAAAGAGAACGGGCAGCACGTTCCGCCGATCGATTTCTCGACGACGTTCCCCCTCCCAGACGTAGTGACTGGCGGCGACGCATACGAGCAACTCGCGACGGGCGGCGACCTGCTGCCTGGCCAGTCGGCCGTCTACCAACGCCTGTGGCAACCCGGCGTCGCTCGCTTCGAAGACAGTCTCGCTGCGCTCGAGAGCGCTGAGGGTGCCGTCGCGTTCTCCACCGGAATGGCCGCCCTCACGGCGTGCCTGCTCGCGACCGTCATCGCGGGCAAACCGCACATCGTCGCGCTCCGCCCCCTCTACGGCGGATCCGACCATGTGCTCGACTCCGGCCTGCTCGGCACGACCGTCACGTGGTGTGACGCAGCGTCGGTGGGCGAGTCGATGCGGCCCGACACGGGCCTTGTCATTCTCGAGTCCCCCGCAAACCCCACGCTCGAGTTGACCGACATTCGGGCGGTCGTAGCGGATGCCCAGGGTGTGCCGGTTCTCGTCGACAACACGTTCGCGACGCCCGTGTTGCAGCGCCCCCTCGAGCTCGGCGCCACGATCGTTCTGCACAGCGCCACGAAATACCTCGGCGGACACGGTGACGTCATGGGCGGGGTCGTGGCCACGAACACGGAGTGGGTCGGTCGCCTTCGGCGGGTTCGCGCGCTCACGGGCGGGCTGTTGCATCCGCTCGCCGCATACCTCTTGCACCGCGGACTTCGCACTCTGCCCGTGCGCGTGCGCGCGCAACAAGAGACCGCGGGCGAACTCGCGCGGCGCCTCGTCGATCACCCCGCAGTCGTGCGTGTCATGTATCCGGGGCTGCCGGGTCAAGACCCGCTGGGGCTCGTCGGCACGCAAAGCGATGGCGCTGGCTCGCTCATCGCGCTCGACCTCGGCGACTTCGATACCGCGGCTCGCTTCACTGAGGCGTGTGAACTCGTGACCCACGCCGTGTCGCTCGGCGGCGTCGACTCGCTCGTGCAGCATCCCGCGTCGCTCACGCACCGACCCGTCGTCGCGAGCGCGAAACCGGGCGCTGGCATCGTGCGGCTCTCGATCGGGCTCGAGCACGTCGAGGATCTCGCGGCCGATGTGCTTGCCGCGTTGGATGTTGCGGTGTTGGGTCAGGCTGCTACAAACTTCGCTGGCGTCGCGGCGACGCTAGGCGTCGCTTAAAGCTCCAGCGCGCGCAGCTTCGAAATCTCGTAGAGCGTCACGCTCGCCGCGATGCCCGCGTTGAGCGATTCCGTGCTCGACGAGATCGGGATCGACACGACTGCGTCGCAATTCTCGGTGACGAGTCGCGAGAGGCCCTTGCCTTCGCTGCCCACGACCACGAGCACGGGCTCTTTCGCGAGCGCGAGGTCAGGCAACGCTACGTCGCCGCCGCCAT
>JANOOQ010000399.1:0-3000 GCA_031421515.1 Leifsonia sp. | reverse complement strand
GGCGATCGCTCGGCGAATCATCGAGTCGGCGTGCCGACATCCCCGTGACCATTCCCGACACGTAGGCGACCTTAAGGTCGTGCTCGTGAAGGTGAATCGCGAGATCCACGTCCTCATGCAATTTGTCGCCCGGGTCAAGACACGCATCGTCGCGGATGCTGCGCCACGCACTCGCCCGAAGGGCCATGTTGCTCCCGAAGAGCAAGTCGAAATCTCGAGTGACCGTGAAGACTGCGCGACGCATGGCATCGTCGGCCTTGTGGCCGAACCGTCGAAGTGGCATGTCGTAGTAGATGACGGGACCCGTCACTGCGGCAACCTTGTCGTCGAGGAAGGCCTTCTGAACTTCTTCCACCCATGTGGGCTTGAGCACGGAGTCGGCGTCAATGCGTCCGAGCACGTCGCCCGTCGCGTAATTGAGACCGAGGTTTCGTGTCGGGATAAGCCCTTGAAGCTCGTCTTGGTGCAGGATCGCGAGCGGTGCATCCGGATACGCAGCGTGCAACGCCTTCACAATACCGGCGGTCTCATCGGTTGACTTGTTGTCAACGACGATGATCTCGTGAGCTGCAACTGTTTGGTGCAGGGCAGCGAGAACGCACGCTTGAATCGTCGCTTGCTCGTTGTACGCGGGAATGACTATCGATACTCGTGGCATCGCGGATGGCATATTGCCAACCTACCGCGAGCTCTTAAGAATTGGCGTGCGCAAGGAGCCACGCAAGCGGGTCGATCTCGACGCCGTTCTCGAGAATGCCGAAGTGCAAGTGCGGCCCGGTGCTTTGACCGGTGCTCCCGACGAGTCCGACTTGCTGTCCAATCGTGACGGAGTCGCCGACGGCAAGAACAAGGGATCCGTATTGCATGTGCGCGTAGAGGCTCCGGAAGGTAGTGCCATCTACAACATGTTCGACGATGACGTGAACACCGAGGGCGGCGTCTTCTTCCGCAACCACGACGACGCCATCAGCGATCGCTTCGATCGGGTACCCAGCGCCAGGATTTAAGTCGATTCCCAAGTGATCGCTCGAGCATCCGTCGCACGATCGATACCCGAACCGGCTCGACAGTGGAGTCGCCGCTGGTACGGGCCATTGCACGAGCGTGTAGGTCGACACCACGAACGGGTCGCGAACAACTACCGGCACGCGAAAGTAGGTCGGCGCCGAGTAGGTCTGTAAGACCTCGACCTCGACTTCTTCGTGGATGAGTTCTGCCGAAGCCGGCAGCGCAGGCAGGCTCGTCATCGCTCCGACGGCCGCGATGGCGCCGAGGGCAAGGAGCCTGCGGTTGTAGTTGAGAAACCCGATGTGTCGCAAAGCGAGCGGGCGCAAGACATGGTTAGGAAGGTATGAGGGCACAGCAGAATCTCCGGGATTGTCGCGCAACAGCACGGGATGTGCGTCGTGGCACAAGACGGATTGTTCGAGCATCCGGTTGGATGCGTTGCGGACTCTCAGAGGCAAAAACGGCGGTGAACTCTCACCGTTTCGCGTCAGTCCTGGGGAATCTCCCTGTTGTTAGCCTGAGCTACGACGCTGGGAACTTTATGTGTGCGGCTGACGCGTCGACGCGAGCCCGTCAGCACCAACGCGAGAGTGACCCCGATCGTGGCTCCGACACTCGCCCAAAATACATCGCCGACCTCGCCGTAGCCGGCGGGCATCCAAATGGTTTGCGCCGCCTCGATCCACGCGCCCCCGAGCACGGCGAACCCCAACGCCACCCACCAGCGACGGCGGCCCATGAGCAAGACGAGCACTACTCCGACCGGCACAAAAGCGACAACGGGCCAGACCCACTGGTCTCGAAGCGTGCTGGAACCCGGAGTGAAAGTGAGCGCAATAAGCCCGCCGAAATACAGGCCTGCACACACGCTCAGCACGATTCGGGCGCGGGTCATGAGTGCAATTGTCGCAGCCTCGCCTTGGCAAAAGATGGGAGAAAGGTGAGTGTGGGATGAGCGCTAGGCGAGAAGCCCAGTCTCGATAAGATCGCGTACTTGAGGCAACACCTCGGCGACGAACGCACTCTCGTCGACCTCAAGCAATTGGGCGACGGCCGCGCAAATGGCGCCGAGGCTCAGCGTGCCGTCGCACGCGCCAATGACCGCCGCGAGGGCCGTGCCAACCGCGACGGTGCGGGCAAAACCTGACCCTTGCCGCAAGAGCATGACGGTCGGATGCTCCTCGCCGGGCCAATAGTGCCGGTGCTCGGTAACGTCGGGGGCGATCGTGAGGGATTCGAGAGCGAGAGCCGCATCATCCCGAGTCCGAAGCCAATCGTGCGCGGCGAATACAGCCGAGATCTGGTCGCCAAGAGAGCCCCCGAGCGGCTCGCCGTAATGCTCGAATCGGCGCAAAGTAGCGACACCGTCGACGGGTCGCCGCAGATTCACGTATCCGAAGCCCACGTGCGTGACTCTGCGCGCTGCGAAGTCATCGAGCCACGCGGTGTAAAGCCTGTCAAATTCTGGGCCAGGCCGCGTTCCACCGTCGCGAATCCACGTCTCGGCGTAGAGCTCAACAGACTGAACTTCGCGCTCGACAACCCACGCATCGAGCCCCGTCTCGGAAACCCAGCCCGAGACTCGCTCGAGACCGTCATGCTCGCCGTACTCCCAGTTGCCGAGCAATTGCGCGATGCCGCCAAGCTCGAGTCGAGCTCCGACACCGCGAATCACCGCTTCCACGATTCCGTCGCCGACCATGCCGCCGTCGCGATACTCGTAGGCGGGAATACCGTTGGGCTCGCCTGCCGAGCCGCGGGGCGTAATCACGAACGGCGGGTTCGAGACGATGTGGCCGAACAACTCGTTCTCGACGGGATCGAAGAGACTGCCGAGCCGAAACTCGATGTTGTCGACTCCGTTGAGTGCGGCGTTGAATCGAGCAAGCTCAAGCGCGCGCTGCGAGATGTCCGTCGCGACGACCGTCTTTGCGTAGCGCGCAGCATGGAGCGCCTGGATCCCGCAGCCCGTGCCGAGGTCGAGAGCGCGGT
>JANOOQ010000398.1:0-1930 GCA_031421515.1 Leifsonia sp. | reverse complement strand
CCGCCGAGCTCGGGGTGGCTGTCGTCAGGGTGACATCGGTCGACCGACTCTAGAAGACGTGCGCGTCGAGGAACGAATTGCCGAACTTTCGATTCGGATCGAGTTCTTCCGCGAGCGAAACGAAGTCGGCGAGCCGGGGGTATAGCTCGCGTCGCACCTCGTGAAACAGCTTGCCCCAGTGTGGTCGAGCATCGAATTGCGCGAGCGCGTTCTCGATGACCGGCAAGAGCGGCAGAACGCGGTCGGGATCGTTCTTCCAGGTGAAGTGGATGGCCACGACATCCGTCTCGTACGCGCCACTTAACCACAGCGAATCGGCAGCGACAGTCCGGAGCTCGGTGATGTGCAGGTGCGGAGTGATTGCGTCGCGGAGCTCACGAACAGCCGCGATCGCTGCTACCGCGTGCTCGCGCGGCACGAGGTACTCCGTCTGGAGTTCGTCGCCGTTACTCGGCGTGAAGCCGAGCTTGAAGTGTGGCAGCCGGTCGATCCACGGGCCCGGCACTCCGCCTTGCTGAGTCACACTTGACGCGGACTGATCCGTGAGCGGGTGGATGTCCTGCCTGACGCGCGCGGCTCCATACAGTTCGGCCGGGGGAGCAGCCGCCCCGATGGCGCTCTTGAGCCACACGGGACCAACCGTCTCCCCGGACCAATCCGTGAATACGCTCACGCTGTACGCGCGACCGACGATCGCGTCGTAGCGCTCGAGAAACACCGACCACGTGAGTCCGCCGTAGACGTCCTGCCGCACGTCGAAGGTTGGCTCGATGTCCAGGGTGATGCGCGAGACGACTCCGAGAGCGCCGAGCGCGACGACGCTTCCGTCGAACGCTGCATCGGCTGGACTAATGGTCATGAGCTCGCCCGTTGCCGTGACGAGCTCGAGCCCAGACACCGCGCGAGCAAGAACACCGTTGCGATCGCCCGAGCCGTGCGTTCCCGTCGCGATCGCGCCCGCAACCGAGATGTGCGGGAGCGAAGCGAGATTGCGCAGTGCCCAGCCTTCGCGCTCGAGAACTGTGCCGAGGTTGCCGTAGAGCACTCCGGCCGAAAACGTGACGGTTTCGCTTTGCGCGTCGATCTCGATCGCCGGATCGAGCCCGTCGAGCGTTACGAGTTCGGCCGAATCGGCGAGGTCATTGAAGGAGTGCCGACTCCCCAGGGCGCGGATCCGCGGGGCGCTGGCCACGGCATCCTGCAGCGCCTCGATCGTCGCGGGTCGATGCAGCGTCGTCGCGCGGTATTCGTGGTGCCTAGCCCAGTTGGTTCCTATGGTCACAGTGACTATTGTCGCGCGCTACTCAGAGCTGCTGCGCACGCCGGCTCCCGATAAAGCGATGAGCACGACGTCGACGAGTGCGATGACCAGGATGAGCGCGAACACCGCTCGGGGTCGTCTATTCGTGACGACGAGAATTGCGACGACAACCGCGAGCATCGTGCCCATGACCGCGACGGCGACGAGAGCGGGTGTGGGTGTGGGTGGCCCGAGTCCGAATACGATGCTCCCGGATGCACCGACCAACGCCCCAGCGATAATCAGGCCCGTCGTGCGGCGGCTCACTCGGTGGGGCAAGCCCGATACGCCGGTTGCGGCATCGTCGTCGAGGTCGGGGAGCACATTCGCGAAGTGTGCGGCTACCCCGAGTAGCGCGGCCGCGAGAACTGCCGAGACCACGCACCACTGGCAGATGGCGTGAATGACGAACAGCTCGAGATAGGTGAGCCAGAGCGAGAAGAGCGCTCCGAATCCGGTGAGCGCAACGAGGAGCTGAGACACCTCGCGTCGCTCCACCAGCGCCGGGGCTAACCCTGCCAGCGACACGGCCAGCACGGCGGCGTAGTATGCGACGCCCCATGCCCCCACCGGAAATCCGAGAAGCGTCGCCCACTTTGACATCTGCACCGTTTCGCAGGATCCGACGGC
>JANOOQ010000397.1:0-3168 GCA_031421515.1 Leifsonia sp. | reverse complement strand
GAGTGAGCGCGCCCGTGCTTGTCATGACCTACTGGAACCCAGTCGTACAGTACGGCGTCGACCGCTTCGCGGACGAGCTACTCGCCGCGGGCGGCGCGGGCCTGATCACTCCCGACCTCGTCGCAGACGAAGCGGCCGAGTGGATCGCCGCATCCGATCGCACGGGCCTCGATCGCGTTTTTCTCGCGGCTCCTTCCTCGACGGATGCGCGGCTGGGGCAAGCCGTAAATCAAAGCCGTGGCTTCGTCTACGCCGTCTCCACGATGGGTATCACGGGCGCTCGCGCGGACGTGGATACGGCGGCCCGCCGCCTCGTGGCGCGCCTGCGCGACGTCGGCGCGACGAGCGCGTGCGTCGGGGTCGGCATCTCGACGGCCGATCAGGTGCGCGAAGTCTTGGGCTACGCCGATGGTGCAATCGTCGGCTCGGCCCTTGTCACTGCTCTCGCCGAAGGGGGAGTCGCCGCGGTTGCCCGCACGGCGGCGGCCTTGTCTTCAGGCGCTAAACTCGCATAGTCGTAACGTCGAGAAAAGGTGATTAGCGTGTCGCTCCTGCCGCTCAGCATTCCCAGCAGCATTCCCAGTCCGCCGCCCGAGTGGCAGATTCCGCTCTCGTTCCAGCTCGGCACGTTCACGATTTCGATCCACACCTATGCACTGTGCATCCTTGCGGGCATCATCCTCGCGACCGTCTGGGTTAACAATCGGCTGAAGGCGCGAGGCGCAGAGCCTGGCATTGTGCTTGACATCATCATTTGGGCCGTGCCGCTCGGGCTCGTGGGCGCTCGTGCGTGGCACGTAGCCACCCACATGGGCGACTATTTTTATGACGGCGCCGACCCGTGGGGCTTATTCAGCGCTGGGGGCGGCCTCAACCCCAACAGCGTCTACGCGATCTGGAGTGGCGGCAACGCGATCTTTGGCTCACTCATCGGTGGCGCCGTTGGTGCTTGGATCGGCTGCAAGCTCGCGGGCGTGCGCTTCTGGACCTTTGCGGATGCTCTCGCCCCCGCAATGCTTCTCGCTCAAGCCATGGGTCGCCTCGGCAACTACTTCAACCACGAACTCTTCGGCCAGCCAACAGACCTTCCGTGGGGCCTCGAGATCCCGTTCGACAATCCCGCCTTCCCCGTCGGACTCCCTGAAGGCACGCTCTTTCACCCCACGTTCCTCTATGAAATGATCTGGAACGTCGTGGGCATCGTCTTCCTGCTCACGATGGAGCGCCAGTTCCGCCTTGAGAAGCGCCAGATCTTCGGCATTTCGGTGCCGGTTCCCGTCGCCAACCCGCAAGCCCGTTTGCAGTGGGGCAAGGTCTGGGCCCTCTACATGATTTGGTATGGCGTCGGCCGTGCGTGGTTCGAGACGATCCGCGTAGACCCGAGCGAGGTATTCCTTGGCATTCGGTCAAACGTCTGGGGTGCGTTCGCGGCGATTGCGCTCGGGGTCGTGCTCTTCCTCGTGCAGCGGCGCCGGCATCCCGGAATCGAACCGAGCGCGTACATGCCCGGCCGCGAGTGGACGTCGGAGGGTGCTGTAGACTCTGGCGAGACCTATTCGGAGACCGACGAGCCCGGCGATGACGCCGCAGACGCTTCCGAAAAGCACGCCACAAGCGGAGCACGCAGCACGTCCTCATAATCCGGGGCCGTTTTCCTTCTTGGGCCATCGACGTCCCCTCCACCGCAGCAAGACCGTGCATAAGCACCTCGTGAGGACGGTTCCCATGGCTCTCACGCCAGCCTTCGAACGATTTAGTTCGACCCCGAGCGCAACGGGTCTTTACGACCCGCGCAACGAACGCGACGCGTGCGGCCTTGCGATGGTCGCGACACTGCGGGGTACAGCGGGCCACGACATAATCGAGACGGCGCTTACGGCGCTGCGAAACCTTGAGCATCGTGGAGCCGTGGGATCGGATGCCGGCACGGGAGACGGTGCTGGGATCGTCACGCAGATTCCCGATGCCTTCTTGCGCGCATCCGTCGACTTTGAGCTTCCGGCTGCATCGCGCTACGTCGTCGGCATGGCGTTCCTGCCTACGGCCTCAGACGAGCGCGCCGAGATCAAGGCAGGCATCGCGGCTTTGGCGGCCGAGGAGCAGCTCACGGTTCTCGGATGGCGCCTCGTCCCGACCGAAGCGGCGAACCTCGGCGCTCTCGCGCGCGCCGCTATGCCTGCCTTCGAGCAAATGTTTTTGCAGTCGACGCGCACCGACGCAAAGGGCCCGATCGGCGGCATCGAGCTCGAACGCCAGGCGTTCCGCTTGCGCAAGCGGGCCGAGCGCGAGCTATACGCATACTTCCCGTCGCTCTCGAGTCGAACACTCGTCTACAAGGGAATGGTCACGACGCTCCAGCTCGAGCCGTTCTACCCCGACCTCTCCGACGAACGCTTCGTGTCGAAGCTCGCCCTTGTGCACTCGCGCTACTCGACCAATACGTTCCCGTCGTGGCCGCTCGCTCAGCCGTTCCGCATGATCGCGCACAACGGCGAGATCAACACCGTGCAGGGCAACCGCAACTGGATGCGCGCCCGACAGTCACAGCTCGAGAGTGACGTGCTTGGCGACATCCGCTCGATCCTCCCCATCAACACCCCGGGCGCTAGCGACTCGGCGTCGTTCGACGAGGTCGTTGAGCTTCTCAATCTCGCTGGGCGTTCGTTGCCCCACGCGATGATGATGATGGTTCCCGAGGCGTACGAGAACCAGACGGATGTCGACCCCACCCGCCGCGCGTTCTACGAGTACCACTCGATGCTCATGGAGCCGTGGGACGGCCCCGCCGCCCTCGTCTTCACTGACGGCAGCCTCGTCGGTGCGACCCTCGACCGAAACGGGTTGCGACCCGGCCGCTACGTCGTCACCGACGATGGCCTCGTCGTGCTCGCGAGCGAGATCGGTGTGCTCGATATCGACCAGAGTCGAATCGTGCGCAAGGGCCGCTTGCGCCCGGGCAAGATGTTCCTCGTCGACACGACTACCGGGCGCCTGATCGAAGACGACGAGATCAAGAACGAGCTCGCTGCGGCGGAGCCATGGGGAGACTGGCTCGCCGAGAGCCGCATCAACCTCAAGGACCTCCCGGACCGGGAGCACATCGTGCACACCCCGGCATCCGTCACCCGCCGCCAGCGCACCTTCGGCTACACCGAGGAAGAAGTGCGG
>JANOOQ010000396.1:0-5820 GCA_031421515.1 Leifsonia sp. | reverse complement strand
GGTTCTCCTCGTCTTCGTGGTCGTTCCGATCCTCTTGATCATCGGCTACTCCTTCTTCAAGCGGGGCCGCTTCGGCGGCGTCGAATTCGCGCTCACGCTCGACAACTTTGTGCGGCTCGCCGACCCGCTCTACCTGGGCGTTGTCGCCGACTCGATCGGCATGGCAACGGTCGTCACCGTTCTCGCCCTGTTGCTGGGCTACCCAACCGCGCTCGTTATTGCGAGGCTCTCGCCGAAATGGCGCACGATCGCCCTCGTCGCGATCCTCCTGCCGTTCTGGACAAACTTCCTTATTCGCACGTACGCTCTCGTGCTGCTGTTCAACAATGCCGGCTGGATCAACCAGGCGCTCCTCGGCCTCGGCATCGTCGCCGAACCCGTGTCGATGTTGTACACCCCGCAAGCGGTGGCCGTTGGACTGCTCTACATGTACCTGCCGCTCATGGTGCTCCCCCTATATTCCTCACTCGCCTCGCAGGACCAGCGCCTGTCCGAGGCGGCCGTCAATTTGGGGGCGACACCCTTCCGGGTCTTCCGCACAGTGACACTGCCGCTGTCGATTCCCGGGGCCCTCACCGGCTGTATCTTCGTTTTCGTTCCGGCGATGAGCAACTTCGTCATTCCAGAAATCCTCGGCGGCGGCAAGATGGTGCTCATCGGCAACCTCGTGCGCGATCAGTTCCTGAAGGCGCGCGACTGGCCTTTCGGCGCCGCGCTAGCGCTCGTGCTCACTGCATTCCTCGTGCTTCTGCTGGTACTGCAAAGCCGAGCGTCAAAGCGACTTACCGAAGGGCCAGTCGTGAAGTCGGGTGCACAGGATGCGTAGTTCACGACTCATCAAATTTCCGTTCTGGTTCAGCTACCTCTTCCTGTACCTGCCGATCATCGTCGTCGTGTTCATGTCGTTCAACTCATCGTCTAATCTTTTCGTGTGGCGCGGATTCTCCCTCAAGTGGTATCCGGAAGTGTTCGCCAATGCCGCGATAATGGATGGGCTTCGTAACACTTTGATCGTCGCGAGCTCGGTGACGGTGCTCGCGACCATTCTCGGAACGCTCATGGCGGTGGGCATCCACCGCTACACACGCGGTGGACTGGCCAGTGCGTTTGCAATTGCCCCGGCACTGTTGCCCGACCTGCTGTTGGCCATCGGCATCCTGAGTCTCTTCTCGCTGCTGCAGAGCACGCTCGGGCTGCACTCGGTCATCCTCGCCCACACGACCTTCGCCATGGCGTTCGTCACGGCGATCGTGCTCGCGCGAATGGCTAACCTCGACCCGAGCCTGGAAGAGGCATCCCGAGACCTCGGGGCCGGCCCGGTACGCACCTTCCTGCGGGTGACCCTCCCTCAGCTGGCCCCCGGTGTTGTGGCGGGGGCGTTGCTCGCCTTCACCCTGTCGCTCGACGAATTCGTCATCGCATTCTTCACGGCCGGACCAACCACCCAGACCCTGCCCATCGCCATCTACTCCATGGTGCGATTCGGCGTAACCCCCGAGATCAACGCCCTAGCGACCATGTTGCTGTTCCTCAGCGTTTTCGCCGTCATCGGTGCACAACGCCTGACTCGTATTACGGAATCCCTATGAGCGTCACCGCCGCTACCCCCGCCCTCCTTCAGGTCATCGGAGTCCACCACTCCTATGGTGATGTCGTCGCTCTGAACGACATCACGCTTTCCATCGCGGACAACGAGTTCTTCGCGCTGCTCGGGCCATCCGGTTGCGGTAAGACCACCCTGCTGCGGTCAATCGCCGGCTTCGAGACCCCCAGCCGCGGCCAGATTCTCCTCGACGGCACGGACCTCGTCGCCCAGCCCGCGCACAAGCGCCACGTCAACATGATGTTCCAGTCCTACGCCCTGTTTCCGCACATGAGTGTGGAGAAGAACATCGCCTACGGGCTGGAGACCGAGGGCCTCGACAAAACCGAGATCCGCAAGCGTGTCGGCGACATCCTCGACACCGTCGGGCTCACCGAGTTCGCAAAGCGCCGACCGGCCAAGCTCTCCGGCGGCCAACAGCAGCGCGTCGCGCTGGCACGCGCGATCGTCAAGCGCCCCCGCGTTTTGTTGCTGGACGAACCGCTTTCCGCACTGGATCGCAAGGTGCGCGCAGAGATGCAGCTCGAACTCAAACGGCTCCAGCACGAGGTTGGTGTGACGTTCGTCATTGTCACCCACGACCAAGAAGAGGCCATGTCGATGGCCGACCGCATCGCCGTTCTCAACAAGGGAAACCTCGAACAACTCGCGACGCCGGTCGAGCTCTACTACAGGCCGACTACACACTTCGTCGCGAGCTTCATCGGCTCCTCGAACCTCCTCGACGGCACTGCAGTCGCCGGGGCGGTTGACGTCGCTGGCGTCGCGTCGATACCTGTTGACCACGCCCTCCCTGCCGGAAGTGCGGCGACCGTTGTGCTCCGCCCCGAAGACACGACCCTCTTGGCCGCAGGCGAGGGGCTGCTGGGAGGCGTCGTCATCGACACGTTCTTCCTCGGTGGATCATCGACCGTTTCCATCGCGGTAGACGGACTCGAGCGCCCGGTGAGTTGCACTGTGCACGCCGCCCAGGTTGCGGCGCGCGGCGAGCGGGTCGGCATCCGCTTCGATTCTTCTCGTGCGATTGCTGTAAGCAGCGCCCCGGCGGAGCCGGCCGTTCAGGAGGTTAGTGCGTGACCGGTGGCCAGCCGGGCATAGTCCGCGATCAACTCTTTAGCGGCCGCGTTATCGATCACCGGATGCTTGGCAACGATGCGGTAACCGTACGCGTCCTCCAGCGCAACCATGTTTCGTGCGATGGTGAGCGAGGGTTGACGCAAGGTGAATATGCCGCGAGCGGCCCCCTGCTCAAGTACGACCTGATACATGCTGACCTGCCGATCGAAAAGCGACGTCAGCAGGGTCGCCGATATCGGGTTCCGGCCCGCGGATCCGCCGAGTTCGCACAGGAGCCGCACCTCGGTGTCCTGTGCATCGCCGGGCAGGCCGAAGGCGATGAGGGCGAGGATGCGCGTGGCCGGGTCATCCTCGAGAGCGGCCATCATACGAACGCGGCCTTCGTAGAAGCGCTCCATGCCCGCGCGGAGGGCCTCGAGCATGAGGTCTTCGATGTTCGGGTAGTAGTACAGCACCGCGCCGCTCGTAAGACCGGCCTCTTCGGCGATGCGATTGAGCCGTGCCCCGTCAGGACCGTGCGTGGCAATGGCGCGTTGCGCTGCGGAAACAAGTTCGCTCCTGCGCTGCTCTTGCCTCTTCGGTCTAGCCATCAACGCCTCCATATACTCACGCCGAAATCATTGGACGTGCATTCAATGATATGGCCAACTAGTCCGGAAAATAAGCTCTGTTCAGCGATTGAATGATTGAATTACGCTTCAGCTAACGCGATAGGCCCGAAGAAAAGGAATGCCACGATGACCGACCGCAGCCTTACCGTACTGTTCATGCCGGAGAGCGCATACGGGCCGACCAACAACTGCATCGGCATCGGTAACGAATTACTCAAGCGAGGGCACCGGGTCGTCTTTGCGGCCGAAGCCTCGTGGGCCGGAAAGCTCAGCGCGCTCGGGTTCGAGGAAGACCTCGTCGACCTTACCGCGCCGCCGGAGAGCGAAGCGCTCGAGCAAGAGGCCGGAGCGTTTTGGAAGGAGTACATCCAGGCGATCGCTCCAGAGTTCTCCAAGTCCACGATCGAGCAACTCGAGACGGTCACCCGCCCCATCTGGGATGAACTCGTCGCCGGCGCAAAATACTGCGACCCGCAGCTAACCGCCATCATTGCGCGTACGAAGCCAGACGTCATCATCGAGGACAACGTCCTGACCTTCCCCGCGCTTCTCCGCGCCGGGGTTCCTTTCGTTCGCATCGTCTCCTGCAATCCTCTGGAGATACCGGGCAAGCACATTGCCCCGGTCTTCTCCGGATTACCTGAAGACGATCGCGAAGGCTGGGTGGCGTTTCGTGCCGAATACGAACGCACCCACCGACCGCTCTGGTCAGAATTTAACGAGTGGGTGCAGGAACAGGGCGCGCCACCCCTGCCCGATATGGAGTTCATCCACAACGGGGCGCTCAACATGTACGTCTACCCCGAAGTGCTCGACTACACCGATGATCGGCCGCTCGATGAGAACTGGCTCCGGCTCGACTCGTCCGTTCGGCGCACCGAGAGCGAAACGGCTGTTCCAGACGAGTTCTTCGACGGCGCGAAGCCCCTCCTCTATTTCAGCCTAGGCTCCCTCGGCAGTGCGGATGTCGGCCTCATGCGGCGCGTCATTGGTGCCCTTGCCGAAACCGACTACCGCGTCATCGTCTCGAAGGGGCCACTCCACAGCGAGATCGAACTCGCGGACAACATGTGGGGCGCCGAATTCCTGCCGCAGACCACAATCATGCCCAGAGTCGACCTCGTGATCACCCACGGTGGCAACAACACCGTGACCGAGGCCATGCACTTCGGCAAGCCCATGGTGCTGTTGCCGCTGTTCTGGGACCAGTACGACAACGCGCAGCGCGTTCACGAGCGCGGCTTTGGCCGCCGAATCGATACCTACGGGTTCGCTCCGGACGAGCTGCGCGCGGCGGTAGCCGAGTTGCTTTCGGACACCGGGCTGCTGGCCAGGCTCGACTCTGTGGGGACCGACATCCGTTCGCGTAGTGGCCTGGAGCGGGCCGCACAGCGCATCGAAGAACTGGGAAGAGCGGCGAAGGCGTGAAATCGGCCACCTCCCTCGGAGCGGACGCGCTTCGAGATGCCGCCCACGGCTCGTTCTGGACGAGCCAGGCCGGTGCTCCCGAGGCCGACGGCCCGTTGGACGCGGACACCACCGCTGACCTCGTCATCGTGGGTGCCGGGTTCACCGGTCTATGGTCGGCGTGGCGGGCCCTCGACCGTAATCCGTTGCTCGGCATTGTCATCCTCGAAGGCAAGTCCCTCGGCTATGGTGCGAGCGGGCGAAACGGCGGTTTCGTCGCCGCTTCACTCACGCACGGGTTGGCCCACGGTCGGGCCCTGTGGCCCGCAGATATCGCGGCGCTCCACCAGGAGGGGAAGGCAAACCTCGCCGAACTCGTGCGTCAGGTGCGTGAGGCGGGCATCGAGTGCGACCTGCAGGAAAGCGGCAAGACCGCCATCGCGATCGCGCCGTGGCAACTTGAGGCACTCTCGAGCACCAGGGACCTCGCCGCAGAATTTGGCGACGAACTCGAGCTACTCGACCGCGACCAGATGCAGGCCGACGTGCACTCCCCCGCATATCTGGGCGGTCTGCATGACCGCAACGGCACTGTCTTGATCGACCCGGCCCGCCTCGTCTGGGGCATGGCCGACGTGTTGCGCGCGCGAGGCGTGCGCATCATCGAGAACTCGCCGGTGACACGCCTGGAGAAAGCCGGGGCAGGGATCCGCGCCGTGTCCGGCAGCGTCGGAGTGACCGCCGGTCAGGCCGTCGTCGCGACCGCGGCGTACCCGTCGCCGCTGAGGCGCCTGCGCAGCTACATCATGCCGCTCTACGACCACGCGCTCATGACCGAGCCACTGTCGACCGACCAGCTCGAGAGCATCGGCTGGAAGCAGCGTCAGGGCCTCACTGATGCAGGCAATCAATTCCACTACTTCCGGCTGTCTGCGGACAACCGCATCCTCTGGGGCGGGTGGGACGCCAACTATCACCGCGGGGGGCGAGTCGACGAGGCATACGAACAGCAGGGAAGCTCACATGCCCTGCTGGCCAACCAATTCTTCCAGACCTTCCCGCAACTGGAAGGACTCTCGTTCAGCCACCGGTGGGCGGGTCCGATCGACGCGACGGCGCGCT
>JANOOQ010000395.1:0-1629 GCA_031421515.1 Leifsonia sp. | reverse complement strand
AACATCGTCGCGTCGATGGTCGTGTTCGAAGACGGTCTACCGCGCAAAGACCAGTACCGAAGGTTCAGCATCCCCGAGTCGACCGACGACACTGACTCGGTCTTCCAAGTGCTTTCGCGACGCCTCGCATACCTGTCGGAGCCGCAATCCCCAGACGCCGACGTCGCTGAGCGGCGCAAGAAGTTCGCGTATCCGCCTCAACTGCTCATCGTTGACGGAGGGCAACCGCAGGTTGCCGCCGCCCAACGTGCGCTCGACGCGCTCGGCATCACGGGAATCCGCTTGTGTGGAATCGCCAAGCGCCTTGAGGAGGTGTGGCTACCGAACTCTGACTTTCCCGTCATTTTGCCGCGCAATAGCGACGCACTCTTTATGATTCAGCGGATTCGCGACGAGGCACACCGATTCGCAATCAGCTATCAGAGAGCGAAACGCAAAAACGACGTCCAATCGGTATTGAGCGACATTCCCGGACTTGGGCCCGCGCGCGTCAAACAGTTGTTGACTCATTTCGGCTCGGTAGCACGCTTGAAGAGTGCCGACGTTGACGCGATCGCGACCGTGAAAGGCATCGGTCCTGCTCTTGCCGCGGTCGTATTTGAACGGCTTCGCGTCTAGTCGCCTGCCGGTAGTCTTGGTGCACGATGCCAGCGGATGCCAACCCCCAAGAGATGCTAATTGTTACCGGCATGTCCGGAGCAGGGCGCTCGACGGTGGGAAATGCTCTGGAGGATCTCGGGTGGTATGTCGTAGATAATTTGCCACCGCAAATGCTCAAGCCGCTCGTCGAACTCGGCCAGCACGCGGGGGAGACGATTCCGCGGATCGCTGCCGTCATCGACGTGCGAGGCGGCAAACGGTTCGTCGATGTGCAGCAAGCGATCGAAGCACTCCGCGACAACGCCGCAGTGCGAGTTCTGTATCTCGACGCTACGGATGCGGCTCTCGTGCGCCGATTCGAGCAGGTACGACGGCCGCATCCACTTCAAGGAGATGGAACGCTCCTCGACGGCATCACCGAGGAACGCACTCGAATGGCCGAAATTCGCTCGAACAGCGACATGGTTATTGATACTTCTGAACTCAACATCCACCAGCTCGCGACGACTATCACGGAGCGATTTTCCGAGCAGGATGCCGCGGGACTCGGCCTTACGGTCATGAGTTTTGGCTTCAAGTACGGCGTTCCGACCGACGCAGATCTCGTAGCGGACGCCCGGTTCTTGCCGAATCCATTCTGGATCCCCGAACTCAAATCGTTCACGGGCAAAGACGCCGCAGTGAAGAAGTATGTGCTCGAGCAACCCGGCGCGAGAGACTTCATCTCGTCGTATGCTCGCGCACTCGCGCCCGTTTTTGAGGGCTATCAACGCGAGAACAAGCGACACGCTACGATCGCCATTGGATGCACGGGGGGAAAGCACCGCTCGGTCGCAATCGCCGAAGAGCTAGCTGCAATCCTCAAGGTGCTCCCGGGCGTCGCCGTGAGCGTAAAACACCGTGACCTTGGTCGCGAATGAATTGGGCGCCACGAGCGCCGAGATGCTAAAAGGGAGCTTGGTCCGTGACACTAACCACTGACGTCAAAGAGGAACTTGCCGCAGTGCAGTCCGGTAAGACGACCGTTCG
>JANOOQ010000394.1:0-2141 GCA_031421515.1 Leifsonia sp. | reverse complement strand
GCCCATCGGGCCGGCACTGGGACAGCACGGCGTGAACATCATGGAGTTCTGCAAGGCGTACAACGCTGCGACCGAGTCGCAGCGCGGCAACGTCGTTCCGGTCGAGATCACCGTTTACGAGGACCGCTCGTTTACGTTTATTCTCAAGACCCCCCCGGCCGCTGAGCTCATCAAGAAGGCTGCCGGCGTCGCCAAGGGATCCGGTACCCCGCACACCACGAAGGTGGGACGCCTGTCGAAGGACCAGCTCCGCTCGATCGCCGAGCAGAAGATGGTTGACCTCAACGCCAACGACATCGAAGGCGCAATGAAGATCATCGCGGGCACGGCTCGCTCTATGGGAATCACGGTGGATGCGTAATGCCTACTAAGTCGAAGGCTTACCGCGCCGCAGCGGAGAAAATTGAAGAGGGTCGGTTCTACTCCCCGAGCGAGGCAGTCGCCGTCGCGAAGGAGACCGGTTCCAAGAAGTTTGACTCGACCGTCGAGGTCGCACTCAAGCTCGGTGTTGACCCCCGTAAGGCAGACCAGATGGTTCGTGGAACCGTCATCTTGCCGCACGGCACGGGCAAGACCGCTCGCGTCATTGTGTTCGCAACCGGACCCGCCGCGGAAGCTGCACTCGCAGCCGGAGCCGACGAGGTCGGTGGCGCTGAGCTCATCGAGAAGGTTGCCGGCGGCTACACCGCGTTCGACGCAGCCGTCTCGACGCCTGAGCTCATGGGTCAGGTTGGTCGCCTCGGAAAGGTGCTCGGCCCCCGTGGCCTCATGCCCAACCCGAAGACCGGCACCGTGACGCAAGACACCGGCAAGGCTGTGTCTGACATCAAGGGTGGAAAGATCGAGTTCCGCGTCGATAAGCACTCCAACGTGCACTTCGTCGTGGGCAAAGCCGCATTCAGCCAAGACCAGCTCAGCGAGAACATCAAGGCAGCGCTCGACGAGATCCAGCGCGCCAAGCCGAGCTCCTCGAAGGGCCGCTACATCACAAAGGGTACGGTGTCGACGACGTTCGGCCCGGGCATCCCGCTTGATGTGAACGCGCTCTAAAGAGCGCACTCTAACTAGTTGCATAAGGGAGGGGTCGACTTCGGTCGGCCCCTTTCTTGGTTTTCGCGGGGCGGCTTCTCGCTTGTGTGTACCAAATGAAGGAGTTCAGGTGGTCGAGTCACATGATTCCGGGCATCCGGAGCCGTTCGAGGCTTCTGATCCTTCATTTGGCACGAAGCGACCCGCAACCGCGCCAGTGATCAGGCAAGCGACCCTCGCCGACGCGCACGGGTTGCACCTCGTCGCGGCAGCGACCTTCCCGCTCGCGTGCCCACCGGGTTCGACCGTGGCCAGTCAAGACGCGTTCATTCGCGAGCACCTCTCGGTCGCGGCGTTCACGCAGTACCTCGCCGACCCCGATCGCGAGCTGTTCGTGTCCACTGCCGGCGCGAGCCTCGGCGGGTACACGATGGTCGTGTTCGGTGAGCCAACGGATGCGGATGCCGCGGCATCCGTCACGACGAGACCCACCGCCGAGCTCAGCAAGGTATACGTGCTACCCGAATGGCAAGGGTCGGGAATCGCGGCAGCCCTCGTAGAAGCGTCTGTCGCCGCAGCCCTCGCTCGCGGAGCGCGCAGCGTGTGGCTCGGAGTCAATCAGCTCAACGCGCGCGCGAATCGGTTCTACGAGAAGTGCGGATTCGAGCGAGTCGGCACGAAGAAGTTTCGCGTGGGTGATGTGTTCGAGGACGACTACGTTCTAGCGCGCTGGAGCTGAGAGCGAAGCATCGCTTCGCTGCGACGCCAGCGCCGTCGAGGCTATGCCTCGTCGGGTTTAACCGGCCGACACCGTAAGCACGATCTTGCCGCGCGTGTGACCAGTCTCGAGCGCGGTGTGGGCGGCCGCGACATCCGCTAGATCGAACACTTGGTCGACGAACACGCGTACGTCTCCCGACTCGAGCAAACGCGAGATCACGGCGAGAGTCGAGCCGTCGGCCGAAACGCGATACCCCGTCGCGCGCACTCCAGCGGCCGCGGCGTCCGCGACCATCGTCGGCCAGCTCGCGGTGGGAACCGTGACGATGAGTCCGCCGGGCTTGAGCACTGCTAGTGACCGAGTGGATGTCGCATCCACCGCATTGCCGATG
>JANOOQ010000393.1:0-3519 GCA_031421515.1 Leifsonia sp. | reverse complement strand
CCGAGATGCGGTGGTCGATGAAGACCTGCAACAGTTCGCGCAGGCCGAGTGTCTTTGGGCCGCCGTCGACGAGTGCCACATTGTTGATGTTGAAGGAATCCTCGAGCGGGGTGAAGCGGTACAGCTGCTCGAGTACGGCATCCGGACTGAAGCCCGTCTTGATACCGATGACAAGGCGCATGCCGCGCTTGCGGTCCGTGAGGTCTGTGACGTCGGAGATTCCGTTGATCTTCTTTGAATTGACGCCGTCTTTGATCTTCTCGATTACTCGTTCAGTGCCGACCAGGTAGGGCAATTCGGTGACGACGAGACCTGTCTTTCGGGCAGTGATGGCTTCTACCGACACGCGAGCGCGCGTCTTGAACGCACCGCGACCCGTCGCGTAGGCGTCGCGAATGCCCTCGAGCCCGACGATCGTTCCGCCCGTTGGTAGGTCGGGCCCCGGCACGAACGACATGAGGTCGTCGAGCGTTGCATCGGGGTTATCGAGCAAGAAGCGCGCGGCCGCGACTACCTCGATGAGATTGTGCGGCGCCATGTTGGTGGCCATGCCAACGGCGATACCGCTCGCCCCGTTGACGAGAAGGTTAGGGAAAGCAGCGGGAAGCACATCGGGCTGCGTGAGCGAGTTGTCATAGTTGGGCACGAAGTCGACGACGTCTTCATCGAGATCGTCCGTCATCGCGAGCGCTGACGCGTGGAGTCGAGCCTCGGTGTAGCGAGGCGCAGCTGGTCCGTCATCGAGCGAACCGAAGTTGCCGTGACCGTCGATGAGCGGAACGCGCAGCACGAAGTCTTGCGTGAGCCGAACCATCGCGTCGTAGATCGAGGCGTCGCCGTGCGGGTGAAGCTTGCCCATCACGTCGCCGACGACTCGAGACGACTTCACGTGGCCGCGATCGGGGCGCAAGCCCATCTCGGACATTTGGTAGAGAATTCGGCGTTGCACGGGTTTCAGCCCGTCGCGGGCATCCGGAAGCGCGCGCGAATATATGACCGAGTATGCGTACTCAAGGAATGAACCTTGCATCTCGGCTGAGACATCGATGTCTTCGATGCGCTCGCCGGTGGGCATGTTCGTCTGGGTGGGGTCTGCGGGGGTAGCCATAAGATTGCCCCCATGTTACCGGCGCTCAATCCAACACGGCCGAGCCTTGCCGATGTGCTGGAAAGTTGCTTCGGATCGCTCTCAGTGAGCACAAATCGGCTTGACCTTCCTAACGCCGATAGCGCGATCGTTGTGCTCATCGACGGCCTCGGTGCCGATGTTCTGAAGGCTCGCGCGGGCCACGCGCGCACCTTGATGTCGGCTCTCTCAGCGAAGTCGATCATTGAGTCCGGGTTTCCTACGACGACGGCCGCGGCGATCGCTACGCTCACGACGGGCGTTTCACCCGGTCAGCACGGACTCGTCGGCTATACCGTGCTCGACTCGCACGGCCGAATGGTCAACCAATTGAGTGGGTGGGATGCCCACCTCGATCCAGCAGCGTGGCAGCTTCGCCCGACGATCTTCGAGCGCGCAGCCGACGCCGGGCTTTCGCCTATTGTCGTAGGCCCCGAGCGCTATCGCGAGTCTGGCTTTACGAAGGCAGTGCTGCGCGGCGCGCGCTACGTGACGGGAGCGTCGATTGCCGAGCGGATGCAGCGCGCCGCCGCTCTCGCCCGCGAGCCCGGTTCGCTGCTGTATGTGTACGTGCCAGAGCTCGACCAGGCCGCTCACGCGCACGGATGGCAGTCTCGCGAGTGGACGAACGCGCTCGAGTCCACGGATTCCGCCCTAGCCGAATTGCAGCGCAGCCTTGGCTCCCGCACGGGCTTGCTCGTAACCGCGGATCACGGCGTGCTCGACGTCGAACGCGGTTCGCATATCCTGATCGATTCGGCGCCCGAGCTTGTCGACGGCGTGCGCTACGTCGCGGGCGAACCGCGGTGTCTCCAGCTTCACTTCGAGCCCGACTTGTCGACGAGTCTTCGAGCGGATCTAACGGACCGGTGGCGCACATCCGAATCCCACCGAGCGTGGGTGGTCACTCGTTCGGAGGCAATCGCGGCTGGATGGTTCGGCCCGGTTGATCCGCGCGTGGAGCCACGAATCGGTGACCTTCTCGTTGCAGCGCGCAAGAACGTCGCGTACTACGACGGTAGAGCGGGCGCATCCGGTCGATCCATGAGTGGGCAGCACGGTTCGTGGACCGCGGCGGAGCTACGGGTTCCGCTGGTGCGGTTCGGGGCGTTCTCGCGCGCTTAGCCCAAGTCGTCGTCTGGGCGAGCGCCGAAGACGATTTCATCCCAGCTGGGCATTGCGGCTCGGCCTTTCTTGCGCACTGACGGTTGTGGTGACGTCGAACGCTGGGGAGACTGCGGTTGGTCGATGGGCACGTCGACGATGCGAATCGAACCCGTCGACGGGTGACTCGATCGAGACTCCTCGTCGTCGAAGCTCGCAGCCTCGCGTTCGCCCCGGCGGCGGCGAAGTGCTTCAAGAAGATCGGCGGTTTGGTTGCCGTGCGCAGGCTCATCATCTTCGACCGCGCGGCCGATCGCGACGGGGGCAGTGCTTTCGATTGAATCGTCGCCGTGCAGGTCGTCGAGAGCGAACGCACCGCTATCAAACCGGGACGAATCGATTGCGCGAGCCTCGACGCCCACCGCGCGAAGGCGCGGCATGAGTGAGCCGGCCGCTTCTCCTTGTTGCGACAGCGTGATCGCTTCGTTGTTAAGGGGCGCGAGCGTGTGCTTCTTGGGATCGAATTGCCACCGAGCGTCGTGGTCGATCTGGTTTGCCGTGAACGACAGTTTGACGATCCAGCCGTTCGTCGTTTCTTTCCAACTGGCCCAGCGCTCGTTAGCGCCGCCCAGGTCGTGCAGGCGCTCTCGAATCGCTTGTCCAAAGGTCATTCCCTGGCGCATGGGATCGGTATCGGCCGCGGTGTGCACGTGAACGTCGAGAGCCGATTTCACGACGAACTCGCGCTCGGCAATAACGGGGCCTTCAAACCGCTGAATGTAGTCGAGCGGCACGCCCGTAATCGAGGCGACGTCTTGAGCCGACATTCCCGATCGAATGTGCGCCTGAATATCCTTTGGCGCGAGCTTTCTCGTCGACCCCGAGTCGGGGATGCTCTGCCTCAACTTCGCGTGCAGTGCCTCATCGATGGGCAACCGAAAGCGCGTTCCGTCGTCGCTGGCGACAACGAGTGCCCCATTCTCGACTCCGATAATTCGCAAGTCCTGCATTCTTCAATGCCCTCCGGCCATGACGATTCGCCCCAAGGATGCCACGACACCGAGGTGTTTCCGGGGAATACCGTAGGCGTGCCGCAAGTTGTCTTGAGCGGCGATTGGCTATCTAGACCGAGCGGTTTGCTATTCGATGAGGATTGATGCACACTGTCCCCGCCGATTCGTTGAAATTCATCGGCAGCGATGCATACAGAACTGGATGGGTATGGCAACCGACTACGACGCTCCTCGCAAGACAGACGACGACTCAGACTCGATCGAGGCGCTCAAGGA
>JANOOQ010000392.1:0-12959 GCA_031421515.1 Leifsonia sp. | reverse complement strand
AGCGTTACTACGTCTTTCAGATTTGGCCAAAGTCCTGCGCGATGGGCATCAACGGCTCGGACAACCGTCTGCGTGAAGTTCAACGGACGCTCCCGAAACTGTTCTCGAACCTCAGCGTGATGTCGACGCTCGGCATCAAACCCCCCGGCGGCTGCCACTACCCGGCCGCCGGTTACGCCGAGTTCGCTCGGCTGCTGAACCCGTTGATCGACGACCAGCTTTATCACCGCCACATCGACGGCCCCATCACGCCGCCGAACTTGCAGCGAGCCTTCTTCACGACCGAACAACGCGCGATCGGCGAGCTCATGTGCGACTTCGAGGTCGTTTCTAAGCAGCGCAACGCGACGGTCAAGGGCTATGCGGCATTCGTAGCGCTCTACCGCGACGACGAGAGCTTCCGCGCGTGGTTTACCCCGATCAACGAGGGCATGAGTCTCGTGTCGAAGGGCGACGTACGTCGGCTCGCCGACATCCAGCGCGCCCTCGTCGACCTCATCGACGAGCTCAACCCCAAACGCACGTACACCGCCGGGTTCGACCTCGAGCCAATTCATCTCGACGGGGCCTAAGTCCGTAGGGCTCGCAGCCAGGCGTTGACGTCGGCCGAAAAATCCACTGCGACGGGCAGCTCGATGCCGTCGATAGCTCGGATGGGCGCGAAGAGTCTGACGCTCGAGACGAGCCACGCGGCATCCGCTTGCCTCAAGATGTCGGGAGTCGTCAGTTCGAAAGCCGTCGACATGCCGAGGCTTGTGGCGTAGCGGAAGACATTCGCCTGTGTCGTGCCGTCGAGGATGCCGAGCCCGGTGCCGGGCGTGAGCAACGAGTCGCCCCGGCGATACACCACGGTCGAGGTTGGGCCCTCGAGCACTATGCCGTCGCTCGAGACGAACACGACATCATCGGCTCCGCGGCGCACGGCCTCGCGCACGGCGGCTCGGTTGATTGCGTAGCTGAGTGTCTTTGCCCCCGCGAGTAGCCACGGAGAGGTTTGTTCGACGTCGTGCCTGAAGCCGCGATCGAGCAACGCGACTCGCATGCCAACCGTGCGATCTTTAGTGAAGTCGGGAGAGTGCGCCCCGTACGCCCAACCGGTCGGCGTGGAGCCGCCCTCGACTCCCCTCGTCATGACGATCTTTACCCAGGCCTCAGGGGCAGGGTCGAGCGCAGTGACCGTCGCAGAGATCACGTCACGCCAAGCGTCGAGGTCGGGCATCGGGAGGTCGAGCATCGCGGCCGACTTCGCGAATCGGCTCAGATGGTGGTCGAGCGCTTGCGGATGCCCGTCGCCCACGCTGATCGTCTCGAAGATGCCATCGCCGCGAGTGGCTCCAAGGTCGAGCGCGCTCACGTGCGGCTCGCTCGGGTCGACGTGCCAAAACGGCGGTTCTGCGGGGAAGCGCGCGGGGGCATCCGTCGAAGGACGATTGACCATCGTAAGAATGTCAGTGGGCATGAGACTAGAAGAGCAAGAACTGCTTCGTGGTCGTCGACTTCACGTCGCCCACGATCATCTCGAAGTGGTAGCTCGCGCCGCCCGACGTCACTTGTTCGCGCGCTGTGTCGCACGTGTCAGCGGATGACCGCGTGCGGTCCCACGTGAGGCTCGGGCCTTGCTTGGGAACCCCAGGTTGCAGGGTCGTGACTGCCGCGACTGGATCGACCTGGCAATCCACAGAGGTCCAGATCAGTTCGTCGCCGCTCGTCACGCGGAACTCTTGCACGTCGGAGCCTGCGGCGAACGTGCACGGCTCGGCCGCCGAGCTCTTGAGTGTGAACGACAGCACGGGGTTCACGCCCGCTTCATAGCTCGTGTTGTCTGTGATGGCGTCGACCGTGATCTTGCTCGGATCACACTCCTCGACAGCGTTCGTCGAGGTGGGAGAGGGCGTTGCCGATTTCGTCGAAGTTGGTTGCGGAGCGCCGGTGCCGGGCCGCACGAAAATGAGCACCATGATGACGATGACCGCAATGAGGCCAAGCCCCACGATGAGCCTGCGACGCCAGTACACCCCGCTGGGCTGGGGGCCGACGGGATTTCTAAACGTCGACATGCTGCAAGGGTAAGCGCGACGCGCGCCTAGAGGCGCTTGAGCATGCGCGTGTTGCCGAGCGTGTTCTGCTTGACGCGCGAGAGATCAAGGAACTCGGCGACACCTTCGTCGTGAGACAGCGCGAGTTGAGTGAATACGTCGGGAGCGACGATGTCGTCAGCGATAACGTCGTAGCCGTGGCGGCCGAAAAACTGAGTCTCGAACGTGAGGCAAAACAGGCGTGAGAGTCCGTAAGCGCGAGCATCCGATTCCACGCGGTCGAGGATGCCGTGGCCGACGCCTTTACCGAGCCACTCGTCGCTCACGGCGAGGGTGCGCACCTCTCCGAGGTCCTCCCACATGACGTGCACGGCACCGCAACCGATGAGGTTGCCTGCCTCATCTTCCGCGACGCGGAACTCGGGCACGGCCTCGAAGAGCACGACGCGGTCTTTGCCGAGCAGGATGCGTCGATTGACTAGCGGCTCGACGAGTCGCTGGATCGCAGGGATGTCGCTAGTGCGGGCACGACGGATCGTGAAAGAGGTCACGCGAAAAGCTTAAGGCCGGTTTCGATACGCGCTTAGCGCTACTCAACCGGCCTTACGCGCTTAGCGCTACTCAACCGGCCTTACGGCCTACGCCTCGATCTCGACGGGCTCGGCTTCGGGGAGACCGGCTTGACGGCCGGTCGTGAAGACGAATGCGCCATCGACGTAGTCGACGTGCACATGGTCTCCCGCGCTCAACTCTCCATGAAGAATTCGCTCGCTCAGGGCATCCTCAATCTCGTGCTGAACGGCACGGCGCAGCGGACGCGCACCGAGCGACGGATCGAAGCCGACCTTGATGAGCTGCTCCTTCGCGGCAACCGTGAGCTCGACACTCAGCGCGCGGTCGAGCAAGCGATCGCTCAAGCGCTTGATGAAGAGATCGACGATCTGCAGAAGCTCGCTCGGGCTCAACTGCGGGAAGACGATCGTCTCGTCAACGCGGTTGAGGAACTCGGGCTTGAAGTGCTTCTTGAGCTCCTCGACGACCTTGCCGCGCATGCGGTCGTAGCCCGTCGCGGTGTCGCTCGATGACGTGAAGCCGATCGGCGTGCCCGAGATGTCTTTCGTGCCGAGGTTGGTCGTCATGATGATGACTGTGTTCTTGAAGTCGACAACGCGACCCTGGCCATCCGTCAAGCGACCCTCTTCAAGAATCTGGAGGAGCGAGTTGAAGATGTCGGGGTGGGCCTTCTCGATTTCGTCGAAGAGAACGACCGAGAACGGCTTACGGCGCACCTTCTCGGTGAGCTGTCCGCCGTCTTCGAATCCGACGAATCCGGGAGGGGCTCCAAAGAGTCGCGAAACGGTGTGCTTCTCGCCGTACTCGCTCATGTCGAGGGCAATAAGTGCGTTCTCGTCATCGAACAAGAATTCCGCGAGCGCCTTTGCGAGCTCGGTCTTTCCGACACCCGTAGGGCCGGCAAAGATGAACGAACCGCTCGGGCGCTTCGGGTCTTTGAGCCCAGCGCGCGTGCGCCGAATGGTCTTGGAGAGAACCGAGATGGCTTCTTCCTGGCCGATGACGCGCATGTGCAGCGCCTTCTCCATGAAGATGAGTCGGCTCGACTCTTCCTCTGTGAGCTTGAAGACGGGAATGCCGGTTGCCGCGGCCAAGACCTCTGCGATGAGTCCTTCGTCGACCTCGGCGGTCGTCGAGACGTCGCCCGACTTCCACTGCTTTTCGAGGCGCAAGCGCTCGCCGAGGAGCTTCTTCTCTTCGTCGCGCAGGCTCGCGGCCTTCTCGAAGTCTTGATCTTCGATCGCGCCTTCCTTTTGGCTGCGTACGCCGGCGATCTTCTCGTCGAACTCGCGCAGCTCTGGCGGTGCCGACAGGATCGACAAGCGCAAGCGAGCGCCTGCTTCGTCGATGAGGTCGATCGCCTTGTCTGGCAGGAAGCGGTCTTGCACGTAACGGTCGGCGAGGTTCGCGGCTGCGACGATCGCACCGTCGGTGATCGACACCTTGTGGAACGACTCGTACTTGTCGCGCAGGCCCTTAAGGATGTTGATCGTGTGAGGCAACGAAGGCTCGTGAACCTGCACGGGCTGGAAGCGGCGTTCGTGCGCGGCATCCTTCTCAAAGTGCTTGCGGTACTCGTCGAGCGTCGTCGCACCGATCGTCTGCAGCTCGCCTCGAGCGAGAAGCGGCTTCAGGATGCTCGCTGCGTCGATCGCGCCTTCTGCAGCGCCCGCGCCGACGAGAGTGTGGATCTCATCGATGAACGTGATGATGTCACCGCGCGTACGGATCTCTTTCGTGACCTTCTTGAGGCGCTCTTCGAAGTCACCGCGGTAGCGGCTACCGGCAATGAGGCTGCCGAGGTCGAGCGTGTAGAGCTGCTTGTCCTTGAGCGTCTCGGGAACGTCGCCGCGCACGATCGCGAGCGCGAGGCCCTCGACGACGGCGGTCTTGCCGACGCCCGGCTCGCCGATGAGTACGGGGTTGTTCTTCGAGCGACGGGAGAGGATCTGCATGACCCGCTCCATCTCCTTCTCGCGCCCGATTACGGGGTCGAGCTTGCCGTCGCGAGCCGCTTGCGTGAGGTTGCGGCCGAACTGGTCGAGAATCTGGCTGCCCTTGTCGGCCGTAGTGTCGTTGCCACCGACGGCAACGGCTTCTTTGCCCTGGTAACCAGAGAGGAGTTGGATGACCTGCTGGCGCACGCGGTTGAGATCCGCACCGAGCTTCACGAGCACTTGCGCTGCAACACCCTCGCCTTCGCGGATGAGGCCGAGCAGGATGTGCTCCGTACCGATGTAGTTGTGGCCGAGCTGCAGCGCTTCGCGCAAGCTCAGTTCGAGCACCTTCTTGGCGCGCGGAGTGAAGGGAATGTGCCCGTCGGCTGCTGCTGGCCTTGGCCGATGATGTCTTGCACTTGCTCGCGAACTGCGTCGAGCGAAATGCCGAGCGACTCGAGCGCCTTAGCTGCAACGCCTTCGCCCTCGTGAATGAGACCGAGCAGGATGTGCTCAGTACCGATGTAGTTGTGGTTGAGCATCTTGGCCTCTTCTTGAGCCAAGACAACAACGCGACGAGCGCGGTCGGTAAATCTCTCAAACATCTTTTCACTCCTCAAGCACTATGCAGGATTCAGTGCCGCTGTAAAGAGACTAACCACGCAACCGCGCGAATAGTCCGGTGTTCGCCCTAGGCGTGAGGGGATTTCTGGGCCGATAAACTCTCCTCATGAACGATCACGAAGACAACAGTCCTGTTGGCGCCATGGGCAGGCTCCGCAGCATGAAGGTGCTCACGTGGGTCACGATCATTTCGCTGCTCCTGCTGACCTTGGGTGGCACGATCATCCTCTTCATCGTGCAGGCCATCGGTAACTGAAGCCCGGCTCCTCCAGAACCGCGTGCAGGTGGCGAACTCGACCGGCTGGGTGTTGCTAGTCGACGTGCATGCAATAATCGCTATTCTGCATGCAATGATCTAGCATGGAGGTATGGGCGTGACAGTGCAAGTGCGAGACCTCGACGTCGAGGTGCAGGAACTACTTAAGGCCGCATCCGAGCGGGAGGGAATGTCGCTTTCGGCATTTTTGAGACGCGAGTTGACGCGACTCGCAGCTCGCCTTGAGGCGCAAGAGCTGGCGAACCGGGGTCGGCCGCGAAACCGCCTCGGCCTATCGCCCGACCTCTATCGAGATATCTCAACAGAAGAGATCGTGCGGATGATTCGCGAGGACCGCGACAGGTGAGAGGTCTCGTCATTGATGCCTCGGTCGCGAGAAGCGAAGCGATACTCGTCGAAGACGCAACGGCGCTGTACGCGCCCGACGTTATCGACCTCGAAGTCGCGAATATGCTGCGAAAGGCTGTGATTCGCCGCGCTATGGATGCCGGGGCAGCCAACGAAGAGATTGCGGCGTGGGCGGTGAACGACGTGCAACGCTTTCCGCACGCCCCGCGGCTCCCTGCCGTCTGGGCGATGCGCCACAACATCACGCCGTACGACGCAGCTTACGTCGCTCTCGCGATTGATCTCGGCGTACCACTAGTCACGGCCGACCGCCGGCTAGCAGCTGCAGCCGAGAACTATTGCGAGGTCATTGTCGTCGAGTAGCGCTCTGGAGCTTAAGGAATCGCAACGCGATTCTGCGACGCCAGCGGCGACCAAGCTGCGCTTGGTCGGGTCACGAGCACCAAGGACGGGCCATCGCGGCGGGTCATTCGACGGGCGGGGCCAGCTTTGCGCGTTCTTCGGCTTCGATCTTTGCCCGCGCTGCTCGCTCGTTTCGGTCTGAACGGATGATCGCGCGCATGATGAACCAAAAGACGAGACCGATGAGCACCGTCGGCGCTAGCGAGTAGAGCGCGTTCGCCCAGAATTCTTGAGGCACACCTCAAGCGTAACCGTTCGCGAATGGTCGCGAATCCGTCACACTAGCCTCGTGCACCTTGTCAGTGATCTTGTCGCCCCATTCGAGCGGATGACCCCCGCCGAGGCCACGACTCTTCTCGCCGAGCACTTCGGTGTCGCCGCAACGGCAGTCGACCGACTCGATACCGAGCGGGACGACAGCTTTCGCGTGACAACCGCGACCCAAACCGCGCTGCTGAAGATCGCGCATCCCGCCGACGACCCCGAGGTCATCGCGATGCAACTCGCAGCGATGGAGCACGCCGCCGCTGCGGGCCTTCCCGTGCAGCGAGTGCTGGGAGGGCCCGTGATCGTCGGCGGGCGGGTAGCTCGGCTGCTCTCGTGGCTCCCCGGCGGGCTCGCTCGCGAGCACGCCCCGTCTGCCGAACAGCTCTTCGCCGCGGGTGCCGCGCTCGGGCGGCTCAGTGGTGTGTTAGCTGGCTTCGAGCATCCCGCCGCTCATCGCGCGATTGCGTGGGACCTCAGACACGTCGGCTCACTCCCGCCGACGCCCGCGACCGAGGCCGTGATCGAGCGGTTCCGTCACGCGGTGCTGCCGGCGCTCGCCAGTTGCCGCACCAAGTGATCCACAACGACTTTCACCCGGGAAACCTTCTGGTCGACCCGACGAACCCCGACTACGTCGTCGGCATTCTCGACTTTGGAGACATCGTCTACAGCGCTCGCGTGTGCGATCTCGGCGTCGCGCTCGCCTACCTCTCGCCGGGCGAAGGCACGGTGCTCGATGCCTCGCGCCCCTTCGTCGCGGGATTCGAATCCGTCACGCCGCTGCTCGACGAAGAACGGCGACTCATTCCCGACCTCGTTGCGGGCAGACTCGTTCAACGCACGTTGCTCGGCGCCGCGCTCAACCGGCCGGGAGGTCACTGATGCCTGGTCCGTCGACGTACTTCAACCCCGCGAACTCCGGGGAGTTGGATGCCCGCACGCGCGACCTCGTCGCCCGCCGTGACCGCGTGCTTGGTCCGGCGTACCGGCTGTTTTACGAGCATCCGCTCGAACTCGTCAGGGGACTCGGCACTCGCGTGTGGGATGCCGCGGGCAACGAATACCTCGACGCCTACAACAACGTGCCGTCGGTTGGTCACGCGCACCCGCGGGTCGCGGCGGCGATGGCCGAGCAAGCCGCGCGCTTGACGACCCACACGCGTTACCTCGCCGAGCCGACGATTCTCTACGCGGAAGACGTGCTCGCGACCCTGCCCCCGCACCTCGACACCGTCATGTTCGCGTGCACGGGATCTGAGGCCAACGACCTTGCGCTGCGCATCGCGAAGCTTGCGACGGGAGCCACGGGCGTCATCGTCACGAGCAACGCGTATCACGGGGTCACGACCGAGGTCGCGGCGATTAGTCCCTCGCTCGGAGGGCTCGCCTCGCTCCCGCCGTGGGTCGCGGTCGGCGAGCCGGGCGATCTTGCCGCGGAAGTGACAGCGGCGATAGCCGAGTTCGCGAGCCGGGGCATCCGACCCGCGGCCTTGATCGTCGACACGATTCTCGCGTCCGACGGCGTGTGGCCAGACATCGCCGGGCTAGCGGATGCCGTCGCCGCCGTGACGGCAGCCGGCGGGCTCTTCATCGCCGACGAAGTGCAGCCCGGGTTCGGGCGGCTCGGTCACGGCATGTGGGGGTTCGAGCGGCACGGGCTCGAGCCCGACATCGTGACGATCGGTAAGCCCATGGGCAACGGGCAACCGATCTCGGCAATGATCGCGCGGCGCGAACTCGTCGAGCGATTCAACGAACACTCGCGGTACTTCAATACGTTCGGCGGCAGTTCGGTGTCGATCGCGGCGGCTCAAGCGACGCTCGATGTTCTGCGCGACGAGCGGCTCATCGAGAACGCCGCGCGCGTGGGGTCGTGGCTGCTCGAGGAGCTGCGCGGCACGGGCCTCTTCGTCGACGTGCGGGGAGCGGGCCTCTTCGTGGGTGCGCAACTCGAGAGCGAGCAACGCGCCGTGACCGCGGTGAACGCGTTGCGCGAGCGGCGCATCCTGCTGTCAGCATCGGGGCCAGCGAACGACACACTCAAGATCCGGCCGCCTTTGCCGTTTTCGCGAGCGGATGGCGAGTGGTTGCTCGAGGAGCTTGTTGCGGTTCTGAGGTAGTACCGACCCAGCACAGCTGGGTCGGTACTGGCGTCGCGGAATCGCCTTGCGATTCTCTTAGCTCCAGCGCGCTCCTCGACCTACGTGAGGAAATACAGGATCGCGACGACCCCGATGATCCCGACGAGCCCGAGTGCCATGACGAGTCGAGAAGTGCGGCGATCCACTAACCGGCCTTGACGAGAATTCCCATGACTCCCGAAATCACGAGGTACAGGCCGACCCCGGCGACGACGATCCAGATGAGGATTCGGGCGTTGGAAATCTCGCTCTTGGGCTTCTCTGGCTTGATGGGGTCTGGCGCATCCATGATTCGCAGCCTACTTCACGAGCGGAAAGAGGATCGTCTCGCGGATGCCGAGTCCCGTGATCGCCATGAGCAAGCGGTCGATCCCCATGCCCATTCCGCCCGAGGGTGGCATGCCATGCTCGAGCGCGCGCAAGAACTCCTCGTCGAGACGCATCGCCTCGAGGTCGCCCTTGCTCGCGAGCAACGCTTGTTCGACGAAACGCTCGCGCTGAATGACGGGGTCGACGAGCTCCGAATACCCCGTCGCGAGTTCGAAGCCGCGAATGTAGAGGTCCCACTTTTCGACGACACCCTCGATCGTGCGGTGGTCGCGCACGAGCGGGCTCGTGTCAACGGGAAAGTCCATGACGAACGTCGGGCGCGTAAGCGACGGCTTGACGTAGTGCTCCCACAACTCCTCGACGAGCTTGCCGTGGGTCGGCAGCGCGACCTCGATGTCGAGAGTCGCCGCGTGAGCGAGCAGCTCGTCCAGCGGGGTCTGGGGCGTGATTGCGAGACCGGATGCCTCGTTCAGCGAGTCATACATCGAGAGCCGATCCCACTGCCCCCCTAAGTCGTACTCGGTGCCGTCTGCCCACGTCACGACGAGTGATCCAGACACCGCAATCGCGGCATTCTGCACGAGCTCTTGCGTGAGGTCGGCCATTTGGTTGTAGTCGCCGTACGCTTCGTAGGCCTCGAGCATGACGAACTCGGGCGAGTGCGTCGAGTCGGCTCCCACGTTGCGAAAGTTGCGGTTGATCTCGTAGACGCGATCAATTCCGCCGACGACCGCGCGCTTGAGAAAGAGCTCGGGAGCGATACGCAAGTAGAGCTCGGTGTCGAACGCGTTGCTGTGCGTCACGAATGGACGAGCGGATGCACCACCGTGCTGCACTTGCAGCATCGGCGTCTCGACCTCGAGGTATTCGTGCTCGGTGAACGTCGCGCGCAAGCTCGAATTGACGGCGGCTCGCGCTCGCACGGTCGTGCGGGCTTGCTCACGCACGATGAGGTCGAGGTAGCGGCTGCGCACGCGCGCCTCGTCGCTCAACTCGGTGTGCAGGTTGGGCAGCGGGCGAATGGCCTTGGATGCCACGGCCCACTGACTCGCCAGAATCGACAACTCACCGCGGCGGCTCGAAATCACCTCGCCCGTCACGAACAGGTGGTCGCCGAGATCGACGAGATCCTTCCACCGCTCAAGGGATTCTTCGCCCACTTCGGCGAGAGAAACCATCGCCTGGATGCGTTGTCCATCGCCCGACTGGAGGCTCGCGAAACACAGCTTGCCCGTGTTGCGCAAATGCACGATTCGACCCGCGAGTCCGACGGTGACGCCGGTCGTGGCATCCACTTCGAGCTCGGAAAATTGCGCGCGAACGGCGGGGATCGTCGTCGTGATCGCGACTGAAACGGGGTACGCCCCCGCGCCGGAATCGATGAGGCGCTGGCGCTTCTCGAGGCGCACGGCCTTTTGCTCCGAGACTTCTGTCTCGGTCAGCTCGGGCGTAGTCGTCTCGGCATCAGTCACGAGAGACCATCGTACTCAACCCAAATACAACTGCTCGTTGTCAATGAGCCTCGTGTCCCCGACCTTGGCGGCCACGATCGCGAGCGCCTTGCCGTGGTAGTTGTCATCGACGGGCACGAACGTCTTGGGGTGCACGAGCTTGAAGTAGTCGAGCTTGACGATCGGCTCGCCCATGAACACGCCTTGCGCGGCAGCGAGCACGGCATCAATTCCGCGGTCAGCGGATGACACGGCCGCCTCGAGCGCGGTCGACAGAGTGCGGGCGGCGCGGCGCTGACCCGCGTCGAGGTAACGGTTGCGGCTCGAGAGGGCGAGCCCGTCCGGCTCCCGCACGGTGTCGATGATTTCGACGCGCACGGGCAGGTTGAGGTCGGTGACCATTTGGCGCACGAGAAAGAGTTGTTGGGCATCCTTCTGTCCAAAGGTGACGACGTCGGGCGTGACGATCGAGAGCAGCTTCGCTACGACCGTGAGCACTCCGTCGAAGTGACCGGGCCGAGCCGCGCCCTCGAACTTCGAGCCGAGCGGGCCCGCGCTCACCGTCACCATCGTGGGGCCATCCGGGTACATCTCGGCCGCCGACGGGGCAAAGACGTATTGAACGCCCGCGAGCTTGTCGAGGTCGTCTTCGAGCGTGCGCGGGTACTTGTCGAGGTCTTCGCCCGCGCCGAATTGCGTGGGGTTGACGAAGATCGAGACGACGCGAACGTCGGCAAGTTCGGCTGCGCGAACGACGTGCGCGATGTGACCCTCGTGCAGAGCGCCGAGCGTCGGCGTCAACGCGATCGAGCGGCCGGATGCCCGCTCAGAAGCGATTACGTCTCGCATGCCCTGCACGGTGTCGATGACCAGGGGCCTTAGCGGTACGCTCACCCGTCGATCGTAGTGGGGTTGGAACTCGCGAGCGCGTTCTCGACCGACGAGCGCACGAGCGGAGCGATGACCGAGCCGGGCGACTCGATGCCGAGGCCCGCGAGAAGCGCGACGGCTTGACCGACGATCGAGGCCGAGAAACTCGTCGCGGTTGCGATCGCCTCGGCATAAACGGGGCGGTCCGCCTCCGCGATCACGATGGGCTCGCCGCCCATCTCGACCACGAGAGCTTGACCGATCGGCAGCACGGGAGTCGGTGCCGTCACGGCGCAATAACTTTCGCGAAGACGCACGAGATCCATGCTCGTGCCCGTGAACGACATTGCGGGATGCACGGCGAGCGGAATGGCCCCGGCCGCCACTGCAGGCGCGAGCACCCCGCAGCCGAGCGCCGGTGCCGTGTGCATCACGAGTTGCCCCGGCTGCCACGCCCCGGTCGCGGCTAGCCCCGCGACGAGCGACTCGAGCTCTGCCTCGGGGATCGCGAGAATGACGAGTTCACTGCGCTCGATGAGCTCGGGAATCTCGAGAATCGGAACGTCGGGCAGCATCGCTCGCGCGCGATCGCGGTTGTTCTGCGATACCGCGGCGATGCCGACAATCGCGTGGCCCGCGCCAGCGAGCGCCGCGCCCAGCACGGGCCCGACTTTGCCTGCGCCGATGATTCCCACACCGAGTCGACCGGTTTGTGCGCTCATTGCTCGCGCCACCGGTGACTCGTGTCTGTGCTCGATGCGAGGGTTGCGGCATCCGCTAGTCCGCCAAAAAGCTCGATCGCGTGAGCCTGGTCGATCGCATCGAGGCGCGGGACGACGGGGCCGCGCACCGTGTGGATGCGCATTCCGGCGAGTCGAAGCGCACGAGCGAGTGGACCTTGCTGCAATTCGACGCTTTGCAACCGCGCGTGCGGAACGATCACGAGTTCGCGCCAAATGACTCCGCGGCGAAAGAGCACGAAGTCGGGCGTGAGCGCGAAGCCGTTTCGGCGCCACGAGAACCACTGCACGAATCGAGCACGCCGCGGCGAGTTCACGAACCCGTCGTCGCCGCCCTTCGAGGTCATTCCGGCGGTCACGAGAGCGTTCTCGGCACTGGTCGGCAACAGGAGCGCGAGCACCTTGAGCACGTCTGCCATGTCGCCGACGGGCAGAATCGTCGTGTTCGCTTGCCCCGCCGCGCCCTTCGCAGACGACGACGCCGCACGATTGATCTTGATCTCCCACCAGCCCGCGGGCCGCCACAAGAGCGGCTGACTGACGTGCACAGCGTGAATTCGGCCCGGGGGCAGAGTCTCGTTGCTCGTCGACAAGAGCCCGAATCCGACACGGATTCCGTCGGGCGTTCCCGCGATGCTGTACCTCAGCGAGCGCGTGAAGCGCGTGATGTAGAAACTCCCGACACCGATGAGGGCGGGCACGACCCCGAAGAGAAAGAACCAATCGCCCGTTTGCGTAATCACGATCGAACCGACCGTGATTGCGACAATGAGAAAGACCGTGAATCCACTCAAGACGATCGACCCGAGGAGCCGGCCGAGGTTCATTTGCACGACCGACTCGGGCGCGACGGCGGTCGGATCGAGTTCGGGCGCGAGCAGTTCACTCACGCGCTGTTCGACAAAACCCGCTCCGCCGGTTGCAGTAGCGGATGCCGCAGCGCCCGTTCCCGAAGCGAGAAGC
>JANOOQ010000391.1:0-7355 GCA_031421515.1 Leifsonia sp. | reverse complement strand
CGACCGGGCCCTAGCAATCTAGTTTTATCCCACCACCACAGTTTCACCCCCACCACAGAAGGAAGTCATGAGACGAGCCAAGATCGTCGCTACCCTCGGGCCAGCGACGTCGAGCTACGAAAGCATCAGGGCGATCATCGATGCAGGTGTCGATGTTGCCCGCATGAACCTCAGCCACGGCTCGTACGCCGTGCACGAAGAGGTCTATGCGCATGTGCGCAAGGCGTCGGAAGACGCAGGCCGTGCAGTCGCTATCATGGTCGACCTTCAGGGTCCCAAGATTCGCCTCGGAAAGTTTGAGGCCGGCCCCTACGAACTCGCGGTCGGTGACATCTTCAAGATCACGACGGAAGACGTCGTCGGCACGAAGGAGCTATCGGGCACGACGTTCAAGGGACTCCCGAACGACGTCTCACCTGGCGACTTCCTCCTCATCGACGATGGCAAGGTCAAGGTCAAGGTGCTCGAGACCGACGGAACCGTCGTCACGACCGAGGTAGTCGTCGCTGGATTCGTCTCGAACAACAAGGGAATCAACCTTCCCGGAGTCGCGGTCAACGTTCCCGCTCTGTCGGAGAAGGACGAGGATGACCTGCGCTGGGGTCTCAAGCTCGGGGCGGACCTTATCGCTCTGTCGTTCGTGCGCAACGCGGAAGACATCGTGCGAGTGCACGAAATCATGGCTGAAGAGGGTCGCAAGATTCCGGTCATCGCGAAGATCGAGAAGCCTCAAGCCGTCGATCACCTCGAGGCAATCATCGACGCGTTCGACGCGATCATGGTCGCTCGCGGTGACCTTGGGGTTGAGTTGCCGCTCGAAGCCGTGCCGATCGTTCAGAAGCGCACGGTCGAACTTGCTCGACGCATGGCGAAGCCAGTGATCGTTGCGACGCAAATGCTTGAGTCGATGATCTCGAGTCCCGTTCCGACTCGCGCCGAGACATCCGACGTCGCGAATGCGATCCTTGATGGCGCAGACGCGGTCATGCTTTCGGGCGAGACGAGCGTGGGGGAGTACCCCGTCATCACGGTTCAGACGATGGCACGCATTATCGAGTCGACAGAAGACCACGGTCTCGAACGCATTCCCGCGCTCGGCACAAAGCCCCGTACTCAAGGTGGCGCGATCACGCTCGCAGCGGCAGAAGTTGCCGACTTTGTCGACGCGAAGTACTTGTGTGTCTTCACGGAGTCCGGCGATTCTGCGCGACGGATGTCACGGCTGCGGTTCCGCATCCCCATGAAGGCATTCACGCCTGACCCCGCCATTCGCCGCCGCATGGCGCTCATTTGGGGCATTGAGTCATTCGTCGTGGACCGCGTAACTCACACCGACTCGATGTACCGCCAGGTTGACGAGGTACTTCTGGGCAACGGCCTCGCCGTGGTCGGCGACAAGGTCGTCGTTATCTCGGGTTCCCCTCCCGGAATCTCGGGCTCGACGAACGACCTTCGTGTGCACATCGTGGGCGACGCGATCAACGCTGCCGCGCCCGTTTGGGCAAAGTAGCCGCGATAACGCTCAAGGGCCCGGCTTCGACCTCACTCGGTCGGGCCGGGCCCTTGCGTTTTCATTTTGTGCCGGATGTGGGACTTGAACCCACACGCCCTTTCGGACAAAGCATTTTGAGTGCTCCGCGTCTGCCATTCCGCCAATCCGGCGCACAACAACGCTGAAAAGAATACCGTAGGCTCATAGGTGTGACGGACCAAGATTCACCCACAGTTGCCCCGAGGCGGGTCGTCGTTGCCGAGGATGAGTCGCTCATCCGCATGGACATCGTTGAGATTCTGCGCGACAACGGCTTCGAGGTGGTCGGTGAAGCGGCCGACGGTGAAACCGCGGTCGCCCTCGCAACCGAGCTTCGCCCGGATCTCGTCATCATGGATGTCAAGATGCCGCAACTCGACGGAATCTCTGCTGCAGAGCGTCTGACGAAGAACCACATCGCTCCCGTCGTCTTGCTCACCGCGTTCAGCCAGAAGGAACTCGTTGAGCGCGCGAGCGAAGCGGGCGCTCTCGCGTACGTCGTCAAGCCGTTCACGCCAAGCGATCTGCTGCCGGCGATTGAGATCGCGCTCAGCCGCTACACGCAAATTGTCACTCTCGAGGCTGAAGTCGCCGATCTCGTTGAGCGGTTTGAGACGCGCAAGCTCGTCGACCGCGCGAAGGGACTGCTCAACGAGAAGATGGGCTTGAGCGAGCCGGATGCTTTCCGTTGGATCCAGAAGGCGTCAATGGACCGCCGACTGACGATGCACGATGTTGCTCAAGCGATCATCGAACAGCTGAGCGCGAAGAAGTAGAACTAGTCTTTCGGGCGATCGCGCAGGATGTTCGTCATCCGCACGGTCGAGAGACGGTTTCCGTCTTCGTCACGAACGACGATCTCGTGGGTCGCGAGAGTTCTGCCGAGAACCAGTGCGTCACACGTAGCTATCACGAAGCCCGAAGAAATCGACCTGCTGTGCGTCGCATTGATTTCGATACCCATGGCCACTCGACCAGGTCCGGCGTGAATAGCGGATGAGATCGACCCGAGTGACTCGCCGAGCACGACATGGGCACCGCCGTGCAGAATACCGACCACTTGCCGATTGCCTTCGACGGGCATCCGCGCAACCGAGTGGCTTGCAGAAAGCTCGAGGTACTCGACGCCCATCTTTCGCGTGAGTTCACCCCCAGCGGTGCTGACAAGACGCTCGAAGAGTTCGGGGTCAAGATCGGGGGGAAGAATGGTCACGCGCCATCACAATCGCTCTCGGAGCCGTCGGTAGCCGCGGCTAGGCTGGCTGGGTGTCGGACACCGAAAAGCCTACCCTCCTCGTCGTTGACGGTCATTCCCTAGCCTTCCGCGCTTTCTACGCGCTCCCGGTCGATAGCTTCCAGAATCGGGACGGGCAGCACACCAATGCCATCCACGGCTTTTTGTCGATGCTCATTCTGCTCCTGCAGAACGAGAAGCCGACCCACCTCGCGGTCGCGTTCGACATTTCGCGATACTCCTTCCGAACGCGTGAGTACGCCGAATACAAGGGCACTCGCGGCGAGACACCGCCCGAGTTCGTCGGGCAGATTCCGCTGCTCGAAGAGGCACTCCACGCGATGGGCGTCACGACCATCACGAAAGAGGACTATGAAGCAGACGACATTCTCGCGACGCTCGCTGCTCGCGGCGCGGCAGAGGGCTTCCGCGTACTCGTCGTGTCTGGCGACCGAGACGCGATTCAGATGGTCAAGCCCGATGTCACGTTGCTCTATCCCAACGCGCGCGGCGTTTCTGAACTCAAGCGATACGACCGCGACGCCGTCTTCGAGCGCTACGGAATCGAGCCTGAACAGTATCCGGATGTCGCGGCTCTCGTTGGGGAGTCGTCCGACAACCTCATCGGAATCGACAAGGTCGGCGAAAAGACAGCCGTCAAGTGGATCACTCAATTCGGCAGCCTCGACGCGATCCTCGAGCATGCGGATGAAATCACGGGCGTCGTAGGCGAGAAGCTCCGCGAGCAGAAGGATCGGGCGATCCGCAATCGCAAGCTCAATCACTTGATCACCGACGTAGATTTGCCCGTCGGTCCCGCGCAACTTGAGCGTCAGCCGATAAACGTCACCGCCGTGCGCGAGGTGTTTGATCGACTGCAGTTCAAGACGTTGCTCGAGCGTGTGCTCAAGATCGCAGCCGCCGAAAGCGGCGACGATGCGCCGATCGTCGCGGCTCCCGTGAACGAGATTCCGGTCATCCGCACGATGATCGACGAAGAGCTCGGTAAGTGGCTCGAAACGAGTAGTCGGTCCGGCACCGTGCCGCTCGGGCTTCGCATCGCGACCGAGCATGGCGCCGTGACGGGCTTTGGTCTCGCGACGCCCACCGAGACGGCGTTCGTACCGTGGGCACCCGGCCGCCCCGACTACGTCGCCCTCGAAAACTGGCTCGCGAGCGACGCTCCCAAGTACATGCACGGGTCGAAAACGCAGCTCAAGATTCTTCGCTCGTCGGGACTCGAGCTCAGCGGAATCGCGTTCGACACCATGCTCGCCGCGTGGCTCATCAAGCCCGGAGCCAAGGCGGAGACGCTCGACTCACAGGTCTATGACTACCTCGGCGAAACTCTCGCCCAGGCCGATCCGAATCAGCTCGTGCCCGAGACAGAGGGCGCGAGTCCCGCTACCGAGGCGTGGTACGTCTTGCGTGTAGCCGAGTACTTAGCGGCGAAACTCGATCCCGGGTCGCGTGGGGTGCTCGACGACATCGAGCTCCCACTCGTTCCCGTGCTCGCGACGATGGAGCGAACGGGCATCACCGTCAATCGCGACATCCTGGGCCGCTTGACGACCGACCTGACGGCAAAGGCCACCGAGGTCGCGCAGCGGGCGTACGCAGAGATCGGTCGCGAGATCAACCTCGGTAGCCCTAAGCAACTGCAAGAAGTGCTCTTTGACCAATTGGGCATGCCCAAGACTCGGTCGAACAAAACGGGCTTCTCGACGGATGCCGCGAGCCTCACCGACTTGCAAGAGCAAGCACCGCATCCCTTCCTCGACCTGCTCTTGCAACACCGAGACGCGACCAAACTCACTCAAATCATCACGTCGATCGACAAGGCAGTCGACTCGACGGGACGAGTGCACACGACGTATGAGCAAGCGGGCTCGAGCACGGGGCGAATTGCGTCGAATGATCCGAATCTGCAGAACGTTCCCGTGAAAACTGAAGTGGGTCGCGAGATCAGGTCGGCGTTTGAAGCTGGGGCCGGTTTCGAGACCCTCCTCACCGCGGACTACTCACAAATCGAAATGCGCATCATGGCCCACCTTTCGGGCGATGAGGGGCTCATTCTCGCGTTCAACGAGGGTGAAGACCTCCACCGTTTTGTGGGAGCGCGAATCTTCGGCGTCGAACCGGTCGATGTCACGCCAGTGATGCGCACGAAAGTGAAGGCGATGTCGTACGGACTCGCCTACGGTTTGAGCGCATTTGGGCTCAGCAAGCAATTGCGCATTGAGACGAGCGAAGCGAAAGAGCTCATGACCGACTACTTCGCTCGATTCGGCGCGGTGCGCGACTACTTGAGAAACGTCGTCGAGCAAGCACGCGTCGACGGATACACGACAACGATCTTTGGCCGCAGGCGCCCGTTTGGCGACCTCACGTCGTCGAACCGAGTGCTTCGCGAGAACGCTGCGCGTCAAGCCCTCAACTCGCCGATTCAGGGCTCTGCAGCGGACATCCTCAAGCGGGCGATGATTCGCATCGACGAAGACATGGCAGGCATGAAGTCCCGCATGCTTCTCCAAGTGCACGACGAGCTCGTTTTCGAGGTAGGGGAGGGCGAGCTCGAGGCTCTCACAACGATCGTGCGAAACCGAATGTCGGGAGCCGCCGAGTTGAGCGTTCCGCTCGATGTGCAAATCGGCACTGGGCCGAATTGGGACGCCGCGGCGCATTAGCCACACCGAACCTGAAAATTGGCCGTGAGTTGACAAGTACAGGTAAACGGACTTATATAAACTCATAACCACATTTGGTTTGTCCGTTTCGCCCTGGCAACAGGCGCCGATAATGAGGTCGGATTGTACGCACCGGAGCGTCACGAGCAGATCTTGGAGACTGCACGCGCCGTCGGTCGCGTGGATGTTGCCGGTCTCGCTCGCGACCTCGCTGTCACTCCCGAGACCGTGCGTCGCGACCTCACTGCCCTCGAACGACGCGGTGTCTTGCGCCGTGTGCACGGCGGGGCGATCCCGGTTGAACGGCTCGGTATCGAGCAAGGTGTCGCCGACCGCGAGAGTCACTCCGCTGGGCAAAAGGTGCGCATCGCGCGCGCGGCTCTCGAAGAACTCCCCGACGGTGGGTCGATCATCCTCGACGCGGGTACGACAACCGTCAGGCTCGCGGAGTTGCTTCCCCTCGATCGCGAACTCACGGTCGTGACCCACTCGATTCCCGTCGCAAGCATTCTCGTAAATCGCCCCAACATCACCCTTCACTTGCTCGGGGGGGTCGTGCGTGGCCGCACTCTCGCGGCCGTGGGCGAGTGGACGAAAGCACAGATTTCCGAAGTGTTTGCGGATGTCGCGTTCATGGGCACGAACGGCATCAGTGTCGAGCGGGGCCTCACGACACCTGACATCGCCGAGGCATCCGTCAAGCGCGCGCTCATCGATGCGGCTCGTCGCACGGTCGTTCTCGCGGATCACACCAAATTCGGTCGGGAAGATTTTGCACGAGTCGCACCACTCGCGGATATCGACACGATAATTACCGACGTGGGACTCGATGTCGAACTCGCGGAAGATATCGAAAATGCGGGTCCCAGGGTTGTGGTCGTGTGATCGTGACAGTGACACTCAATCCGAGTCTTGACCGCACGCTCGAAGTCGATCGCTTCGAGCGAGGCGCCGTCTTGCGCACCTCAACTCCCACACTCGAACCAGGCGGCAAGGGCGTCAACGTAACCCGTGCTCTCACGGCCAACGGAGTCGCAAGCATTGCCGTGTTGCCGATCGGTGGGGGAGAAGGCGCCGATTTAAGCCTCTTGCTCGAGCACGCGGGAGTCGATGCGCGCTACGTTCACGTTGCCGGTCGCACGCGCTCAAACATCACGGTTTCTGAAGCGGATGGCACGGTCACGAAGCTAAACGAACCAGGCCCGGCATTTGCCCCTCGCGAGTTCGACGCACTCATTGCGCTCGTCTCTTCGACTGTCGAGAACGGTGACTGGGTCATCGTGAGTGGCAGCGTTCCCCCCGAGTTCACTTCGCAGCAAGTTCAAGCGCTGGCGACGAGCCTCGCGAACCGCGGAGTGAATCTCGCCATAGACACGAGCGGCGATGCGTTAGTTGCCTCGCTCGCCGCTCGCCCACGCCTCGTGAAACCCAATCGCGCCGAGCTTGCCGACATCGTCGGCCATCCGCTCGATTCGATCTCCGACGTCATTGCCGCAGCGAAGGGCGTACGTGACAAGGGAATCGAGATCGTTCTGGTTAGCCTCGGCGCGGATGGTGCAGTACTTGTCGGTCCTTCCACTGTCGTGGTCGGCGAGTCCCGCGTCGACCGTCCCAGGAGCACTGTCGGCGCGGGAGACAGCTTCCTTGCCGGATTCCTATCCAAATTTTCCGTCGATGAGACGGATGTCGATGCAGCAATGCTCGAGGCACTCGCGTGGGGCGCGGCGGCAACGTCGCTCCCGGGAACGTCAGTGCACGGACCTGCGGATATCGACTACACAAATGTCCAGCTGGTGTGGCAACCAGATCTGGATAGGCGACTCGTCGCCAGCTGATTCACCTCACCCAACCTGTACGAAGGAGTACAAACAGAAATGTCTGACTACACACCAGCGGCCACCGG
>JANOOQ010000390.1:0-2304 GCA_031421515.1 Leifsonia sp. | reverse complement strand
CCCGCATGGGCTCAAACCGCCTCCCCGGGCGTGGAGCCGAAGTCTCTACGTGGAGTGCGTAGGTCACGATGCATGCCCTCTCATTGGATCGACTCTAGAACATATCCTCAGGGGCGGCTGCCGCACGCCACGAGACCCTTCGCGTTCTCGCCGCCCAGAATCACGATGAGAGGAGACGTATTCCAGACCGACGGGCGCATCGTTTGAATTGCTCTTCGCACCGGGGAGTTTTGCCACCGCGTTGTCACAAACGCCTTGGAACAGTCGGGCACCGCTCGCCACAGCGGTGCACAGTTCTCATACGAGTTGGGACGCTTAGGTACGCTGCGCTATCGGCTTGGTGGACTGAAAATCGTGAGGTCACGGGATCGACGCCCGTCGGAGCCACCACTAACCGCCGCACGTGCGGATTCTAGTCGCCTCATCCGCAGAATAGGATCAAACCCCGCTCGAACCAGGCGGGACGAGGTTCCGGGCGGAAGGGCAGCGATCACCATGGACGCATTCATCGCCCCACCAACGCGGATTCCTGTCTACCTGCGGCTTGGGTTGTGGATCGTGCGGCGGCGCACGGGAGTCGACCTGCTGCCACCGCGCCTACTCGCGTGGTATCCGCGAGCGGCGATCAGCTCGGGCATCCTCGAGGCGCTCGTCGCGCACCGCGACCGCGCGCTCACGGAGCGCACTCTGAAGATGGTGCGCATGGCGGTGTCGTTCACTGCGAGCTGCCCCTTCTGCATCGGGATGAACTCTGAGGGGTGGGAGAACCTCCTCACTCCCAACGAGCTCGCCGCGATCCAAGGGCAGCAATCGCTCGAGTCTGTGGCCTCCTTCACCGATCGAGAGCGACTCGCGATCGAATATGCGCGACTCGCATCGAGCACCCCATTGGCGTTCACCTCGGAGTTCGGCGAGCGGTTGACTTCGACCTTCACCGAGCGCGAAATCGTCGTTCTGGCGACCACATCAGCGCAAGTGAACTACTGGGCACGCCTCATCCAAGCGTTGGGATGCCCGGCGTCGGGTTGACTTCTCCCGTGCACCCGAGTATTTCAGGTTGCAGCGACCGCCTCCGACTTTTAGCCGCCGAGCAGCCCCTTCATCTTGTCGGCGATGAGCAACGTGGCGCGTCGAGGGCTCAAGCGCGAGAAGCGGTCCATGAACTTGGCGTCACTACCGATGACGACTCTGAAGCTGCCCTTCTCGACGCCGTCGATGATCTGGCGCGCTGCATCCTCAACACTCGTCGTCTTGGGCGTCTTACCGCCCGTCATGGCATCCATGTTGGGAATCTCGACACCCGAGTTCTTCGTGATGTTCGTGGCGACACCGCCGGGGAATACGACCGTGACCGCGAGGGTCGTGCCTTGCGTCTCAGCGAAGAGCGCCTCCGTGAAGAGCTTCACGGCCGCCTTGCTTGCGCCGTAGGAGGCTTGGCCCGGGACCGGCAGGAATCCCCCCATGCTCGAGACGTTGAGCACGCAAGCGGCAGGCCGCGTGAGCAGAACCGGCAAGAAGGCCTTCGTCGTGTTGACGACGCCCCAGAAGTTGACGTTCATGACTCGTTCGATCGTCTCGAAATCGAGCTCGGCAATTTTGACGAAGGGTTGGATGATCCCCGCAATGTTGAGCAGGCCATCCACTTGCCCGTGGGCTTTGACAACCGCGGCGGGTAGCGCGAGCACCGCTTTGCGGTCGGCGACGTTAATGACGTGTGTCGTGAGCTTCGCACCCGCGCCCGCGAGCGCCACCGTCTCGGCGAGCATCCCCTCGCTGAGGTCGAGCGCCGCCACGCGTGCACCGCGCCCCAGGAGCTGAAGCACGACTTCGCGCCCCATTCCGTTTCCGCCGCCCGTCACGACGAAGACGTTGTCGGTGATCTGCATGGTGTGCTCCTTTAGTGCCGTTCGATTACTTCAATCGTTTCGTTTCGACACTGCCGCCACAAGGACAAAAGTCCTACAGGTCGGCGCCCGCTACCTCGAACGTGTTGCACTCGTTCGGGCCGCCGTTGTGGCCCACGACGAACCAGCGTTGCCGCATCTCGCTCGAGCCGTGGGTCCACCGCTCGGGCGAGACCTGGCCCGTTGTTGACTCCTGGATGCGGTCGTCTCCCACAGCGGATGCAGCGCTCAGCGCATCCCTAATCTGGGCATCGGTGACGGGCTCGAGAAACGGAGTACCTGTTTCGTCGACGGTAGTGGACGCAGCGCCAACCCACGCTCCCGCGAAGCAGTCGGCCTGCAGCTCGAGCCGCACGGCATCGGAGGTCGGACCCGTGTCTTGCATGTCGAGGCCCTCCAT
>JANOOQ010000389.1:0-5202 GCA_031421515.1 Leifsonia sp. | reverse complement strand
GGTGAGGTCGTCGAGGTATCCACGGTGGTAGTAGTCTAGCCACGACCTGAACACCGTTCATGAAAGAAAGGCACCACCTCATGGCTCAGAGAGCTCCCTTCGAATCACGCGATCTCGCGCGAATTGCCGTCTTCGCGGCGCTCATCGCGGCGCTCGGACTCCCTGGCACGCTGTTTCCATTCGGAACTACGGTTCCCATCACTGCTCAAACGCTCGGCGTCATGCTCGCGGGAGCAATTCTTGGCTCGTGGCGCGGTGCCGCGGCAGTCATCGTGTTCGAGATCCTCGTTCTCGTGGGTCTTCCACTGCTGGCAGGCGGTCGCGGCGGGCCTGCCGTCTTCGTCGGGCCGTCGGCCGGATTCCTCATCGGCTGGATAGTCGGTGCGTTCGTGATTGGGGTCATTGCGCATCCCCGTGATGGCAAGCCGATTTGGTGGCGCGTCGCACTCGGTGCTTTCGTTGGCGGCATCGGCGTCGTCTACGCGTTCGGCATTCCCGTACTCGCCCTCGTGCTCGGGCTTACACTCGAGCAAGCCGCTCTCAATGTGCTCATCTTCGTTCCCGGAGACCTCATCAAGGTCGTGCTGACGGTGCTCATTGTGATGGCTCTCGGCAAGGCATACACCGCGGCATTCGGCCGTCGTACGGCTAACGAATCCGCTCCACTGAAGGCGAATGGCAAGTAGCGCTGCAGTGATTCGATACGCTGACGAGCGCGTCGAGTGGGGTAACCGCTACGCGGTGGTTGCTCCAGTTCGGCGTGCTAGCGAGGGCCGACGAGCAACGCTCGTGAGGGCATCCAGTGCACCGGAAGTGCTCATGCGAGCCCTTGAGATTCGTGCACGCGGGGGAGTGCCCGCGATCGGTGACGACCGCTGGTCGATGCAACTCACGGCGAGCCTTGAGGCCGAACTCGCGAACGCCGAAATCCCAGCTGATGCTGCGTGGGCGACCTTCACGTCGGGGAGCACGGCTCGACCGCGCGTCGTCTTGAGGACCGAGCAATCGTGGTCGAGTTCGGACGCGGCCGTTACAGAGCTTCTTGCCCTCACTCCAGATGATGTCGTGTACGCGCCTGCACCGCTCGTGTCGTCGCTATCGCTGTTCGCGGCAGTCCATGCGCTCTCGGAGGGTGCCGACATCCGCTTGCCTGTTGGGCACTCGCTCGCCGCGAGCGACCTCGCCGATGTGACAGTTCTGCACTCGACGCCGTTTGCTCTTGGCCTCGCGCTCGACGCAATCGAGGCAGGGGCGCCGCATTCTTTGCGCGTCGCTCTCATCGGCGGCGATCGAGTTTCACAAAAGCTGCGGGATCGAGCCAGGCTCGCAAGAATCGACGTCATCGCGTATTACGGCGCCGCCGAACTCTCGTTCGTGGCCGTCGATGTCGGCGACGGTCTGCGACCGTTCCCGGGCGTCCACCTCGAGTTACGAGAGGGGACCGTGTGGGTGCGCTCGGCGTTCGTCGCGAGCGGGTATCTCGTGCCAGATTCGGGCGCATTCGAAGTGGATGCCGCGGGCTGGGCGACCGTCGGAGACCGTGCCTCGTACGACAGCACGGGAGCCCTCGGCCTGGGCGGGAGGGCGGACGGCGCGATCCTTACTGCGGCGGCGACCGTCATCCCCGAAGATGTTGAGCACACGTTGCGCGGAGCACCTGGCGTACGTGATGTGGCAGTACTGGGCATCGAGCATCCGCGCATGGGCGCACTCGTGACTGCCGTGATCGAAAGCGCGACGTCACCGGATGACGCGCGAGCACTGCGTGAATTCGCCGCCGCTAACCTCTCGCTCCCGCAACGGCCGCGTGCATGGTACTGGGCAGCCGAACTTGCGCGCACATCGTCTGGCAAGCTTGACCGCGCGGCAGTCGCCGTGGCCGTGGCCGAAGGAGCGCTGACGAAACTGTGACGCCTGGCTCGAACGCAATCCTTGTCGCTGCGCGCCGCAGTCCGATCGCGAGTCGGGGGCGAGCGTTCGGCGCGCTGCGCGTCGACGAGTTGGCGGGGCCTGTACTTGCCGCGGTCGAGCTCGAGGCGCGGCTCGCAACGGGAACGGCGCTTGCGATTGACGACGTCGTGCTCGGCAATTGTGTCGGACCTGGCGGTAACCCGGCTCGAGTCGCGGCTCTCGCGGCGGGGTTCGGCTCACACGTTCCTGGAGCCACCGTCGATCGACAGTGCGGCAGTGGCCTTTCAGCCATCGCTTTAGGAGTCGATGCGGTTCGCGCGGGAACGTCTAGCCTCGTAATTGCTGGTGGCGCGGAGAGCGTCTCGACCGCGCCACAGCGAGTCGCGCACGGAAAGAGCTACGACCGAGCCCGATTCGCACCTGAGGGATTTCCCGACCCCGACATGGTCGATGCGGCCGCAGCCATTGCTTCGCAATTCTTGATTTCTCGTGATCGTCAAGACGCTTTCGCGGTGCGAAGTCACGAGCTCGCACTCGCGGCATTCGCTGCGCACCGCTTTGACCGCGAACTCGTGGCCTTCGACGGCGTAACGGATGACGGGCCAACGCCAGACTTCGCGAAAATCGCCTCGCGATTCGCTCCACTCCTCGACGGAGACCCGGCTTTCGCCGTCACGGCAGGTAACTCCTCGCGCTTCAACGATGGCGCCGCGGCCGTCGCGATTGTCGCGGAGCGAGACCGCGGTACGGCTCCCGGCCTCCGAGTTCTTGCCCATGTGACGACGGGCGTGGATCCCGCGCTTCCTGGCCTCGGCCCGATTTCGGCTGTTCGCTCCGTGCTTGCTCGCGGGGGGCATCCGCTCGAGAATATCGTCGCAATCGAACTCGTCGAAGCGTTCGCCGCTCAAGCGATCGCGAGCCTCGATGCGCTCGGACTCATCGACGCCGACGGACAAGTGGATGCGCGCGTCAACGCCGATGGCGGCTCGCTCGCACTCGGCCACCCTTGGGGCGCAAGCGCCGCCGTGAGCGTCGTACGGTTGTTCTCGCGCCTCGTTCATGGCGGAGCGGATACAGGTTCTCTCGGTCTCGCAACGGCTGCTGTTGGCGGCGGAATGGGCGTAGCGATGCTCGTCGAGGTCGTGCGGTGACCGCGACGATTCGTCTCGATAGAGTGAGTGTTCGGTTCGGTGACCGCGACGCGCTCGACGACGTGTCGTGCGACCTCACCGCGCGCAGGATTGCCGTCATTGGCGCGAATGGCTCAGGTAAGTCGACCTTCGCGCGCTTGCTCAATGGGCTCGTCGCCGCGAGCGCTGGCCGAGTGCTTGTGAACGAACTTGACCCGGCGCGTGACAAGCGCGCGGTGCGGCGTGCGGTCGGATTCGTCTTTTGCAATCCGGACGCGCAAATCGTCATGCCCACGGTGTCGGAAGACCTCGCGTTTTCGCTGCGCAATCGGGGGCTCACTCCAGCCGAGATCAACGAGCGCGTCTCAGCGACGCTCGAGCGATTCGGTCTCACCGCCCTATCGACCGAACGGTGCTTTGAACTCTCGAGCGGTCAGAAGCAATTGCTCGCCGTCGCTGCCGTCGTGATTTCCGAGCCAGTCCTCGTCGTAGCGGATGAACCAACAGCGCTCCTGGACGCGCAGAACACGAAACTCATGCGTCGCCATCTGATTGACGACGCTACGCAAACCGTTGTGCTCGTGACTCATGATCTCAAGCTCGCGGAGCAATGCGATGTCGCCCTGCGATTCGCCAACGGCCGCCTCATCGCGACGGGAAACGCACAGGAGATCGTTGCGGCGTATCGCAAGGACGTCGAGTGAGCGGGCGCGCAGGGCCATTGCATCGCGTCCCCGCAGGGGTAAAGCTCGTGGCGCTTGCGATCATAAGCATCGGGACGCTGTCCCTCGTGAAATCGTGGGAGCACGTCGTGATCGCGACTGCCGTACTCATCGGTTTGTGGCTCGTCTCGAGAGTCGGGCTAGCGGGACTCGCGCGCCAGCTCTGGATCTTGCGATGGATGATCGTCTTCCTAGGTGTGACCCAATTGCTCTTTGTCGCTCCGGCCGTCGCTCTTGTCACGACGAGCCGTGTCGTCGTCATCCTGCTCCTCGCGTCGCTCCTGACCCTCACGACGCCAGTCAGTGAGCTATTGGCCGCGTTCAACACCGCGCTCCGGCCACTGCGAGTGCTCGGTGTCGACGCCGATCGCGTCGCGCTCTTGATTGCTCTCACGATCACGACCGTGCCTGTCATAGCGCGTCTCGCGGCCGGAATCCGCGAGGCTCGCGCCGCGAGAGGCGCGGGAACGGGTCTCACAGGGTACGGCGTTCCGATGCTCGTGCTCTCGCTTCAGCACGCCGATGAGCTCGGCGACGCGATCGACGCTCGGGGCGGCTGACACCTCAGAAGTAGCGGCAATACCGCTCTGGTAGGATTGCTCGTTGGCGCCGATCGGTTCGCTACCCACTCTTCCCACCCTCTTTCGGAGCTCCTGTGTTGTCTGTGCACGACCTCGAGCTTCGCGTGGGCGCGCGCCTTCTCATGGAGGGAGTGTCGTTTCGCGTCGACCGCGGCGACAAGATCGGTCTCGTCGGCCGCAACGGTGCAGGCAAGACGACGCTCACGAAGACGCTCGCGGGGGAGTTGCCGCCCGCCGATGGCAAGTTCGAGCGCATCGGCGAGATCGGCTACTTGCCGCAAGATCCTCGTTCGGGTAACCCTGAAGACCTAGCGCGCACACGCATTCTCGACGCTCGCGGGCTCGGCACGATTGTCTTGAGCATGGCGAAAGCACAAGAGGAGATGGGCAGTCCGGATGCCGCGACCAGCGCAGCGGCAATGTCGAGATACGGCGCGCTCGAAGACCGGTTCCTAGCACTCGGCGGATACGCTGCAGAAGCGGAGGCTGCATCCATCGCGAGCAATCTGAGCTTGCCTGACCGCATTCTCTCTCAACCGCTCTCGACCCTCTCTGGTGGACAGCGGCGCCGCATAGAACTAGCGCGCATTCTCTTTTCGGGCGCTGACACAATGCTTCTCGACGAGCCGACCAACCACCTCGACGCCGACTCGGTCGTGTGGTTGCGCGAGTTCTTGAAGAACTTCGGCGGCGGCCTCATCGTGATCAGCCACGATGTCGAACTCGTGCAAGACACCGTCAATAAGGTTTTCTACCTCGACGCCAACCGCCAGCAAATTGACCAGTACAACATGGGCTGGAAGAACTACCTCAAGCAGCGCGAAGCCGACGAGGAGCGCCGTAAGAAGGAACGCGTCA
>JANOOQ010000388.1:0-2083 GCA_031421515.1 Leifsonia sp. | reverse complement strand
GTCGAACACCCCGGGGTCAATTCCCGCAGCGATGACCTTGTAGCGAGCACGCTGCGGACCGTTGCCGGTCAGTAGAGCATTGACCCATCCACGAGAAGAGACGGCTTCGATCGCTTCAATTACGCCGGCGCAGCGGTCGCGCGTGAATCCGCTCTCGTGTTGCGCGAGCGAGAGCTCGTCGAGGCGCGAGAGCACGGCCGTGATGTGTGCCGCGTCGTGCCCATTGGCTTCGAGAATCGCTGCGAGTAATTGGCCTTCTGTCATGCCGTGCGGGTTGGCGACGCGCTCGGTGGGCCGCACTCCCGTCACGTGCTCGATCGAGTCGAGGTAGAGGCCGCCGGCCTGTGGGGTGTTGTAGATCAGGGTTCCGTCGATGTCCCACAGGATGTATGTGCTCACGACTCCATTCTCGCAGTGGCAGAATCGTCGAATGAACCGCACGGCGAGAGCCTTCACTGCCGCCCTCGTGCGCGGACCAATTCGGTTCGTCGTCGCGCCCGTCATCACACCGCTCGATCGAGCCCTGTTTCGGATTTCGAACGGTCGACTCAAGCTCACTTCGCCCATGATCCCGTCACTCATGTTGTTTTCGACGGGCGCAAAGTCCGGGCTCCGACGTGAGTCCCCGCTCATGTGTTTTCCGCGCGACGATGGCTCGTGGTTCATTGCGGGGAGCAATTGGGGCATGGAGAAGCATCCCGCCTGGAGCGCAAATCTCTTAGCGAACCCGCAAGCCGAGATCCACTATCGGCGCGAGCTGATTCCCGTGACGGCGACGCTGCTCGACTCACGGGAGTCCGAAGCCACGTGGCCCGAGCTCGAGATTCAGTGGCCGCACTACCGCGACTACGAAAAGACCGCGAAGCGCGACATCCGCATCTTTAGATTGGTGCGTCGATAGTGCCGAGCGCTTTGCCTCTCGCCGACCCTGCGCCGCTCGACGGGCTCTTGCCGTCGAGCGTTGCGGATGCCGCCGCGAGCCGTAATTTCGGAGTGTATGTGCACGTGCCCTTCTGCACAGTGCGCTGCGGGTATTGCGACTTCAACACGTACACGAGCACCGAGCTTCGCGGAGCGAAGCGCGCGGATTACGCCGCGCAAGCCATGGCCGAGGTCGAGTTCGCCGCTGGGGTCTTGGCGGCAGCGGGCGTTGCCGATCGCCCCGCGTCGACCGTTTTTTTCGGCGGAGGCACGCCCACCCTTTTGCCGGCGGAGCAGCTCGAGTCGATCCTGCTCGCTATTGCGCGCACGTGGGGCCTCGCGCCGGGCGCTGAGGTAACGACGGAGGCGAACCCCGACTCGGTCGACCGCGCCTACCTCGAGGCACTCAAGACCGCGGGGTTCACGAGAGTGTCGTTTGGCATGCAGTCCGCGGTTGCGCACGTGCTCGCTACGCTCGAACGCACGCACGATCCCGAGCGCATTCCACTCGTTGTCGCGTGGGCGCGTGAGGTTGGCCTCGACGTGAGCCTTGACCTCATCTACGGTACGCCGGGTGAGAGCCTCGACGATTGGCGCACCTCACTTGATCAGGCGATCGCGTGCAGCCCCGATCACATTTCGGCGTATGCACTCATCATCGAAGACGGCACGAAGCTCGCGGCTCAAATTAAGCGCGGTGACGTCGCGCAACCCGATGACGACACGCAAGCCGACATGTACGAGCTCGCCGACTCCGTGCTCGCCGCCGCTGGTTACGACTGGTACGAGGTCTCGAACTGGAGTCGCGGAGCGGGCCACGAGTCTGCCCACAACCTCGCGTATTGGCAAGGGCACGACTGGTGGGGGATCGGGCCCGGCGCGCATAGCCACATCGGTGGAGTGCGGTGGTGGAACGTCAAGCACCCCGCTGCGTACGCCGAACGGATCGCCGCGGGGCATTCCCCTGCCGCGGGGCGCGAGTCGCTTGACGAGGCAACGCGCAGAGTCGAGTCGGTCTTGTTGCGCACGCGAATTCGAGAGGGGTTGCCGATTGCGGAGCTTGAGTCATCCGCTCGCCTTGCGGTTGCTGGCCTCATCGCTGACGAGCTTGTTAACGCGAAAGCCGCCCTCGCTGGTCGAATCGAACTGACCTTGCGGGGGC
>JANOOQ010000387.1:0-1880 GCA_031421515.1 Leifsonia sp. | reverse complement strand
GATGGTGATGTTCCACGTCGCGTGGGCGAGAGCGGCCCCTGCGATGAGTGCCGCGACGAGCACTAGTTGGAGACGAGCGTTCCGATACGCTCGCCGCGAATCGCTTTCGTGACGTTTCCCGAAGGTTCCATGCCGAAGACGACCATGGGCATCGAGTTATCCATGCACAAGCTGAACGCAGTGGAATCAACAACCTTGAGCCCGCGCACGAGGGCTTCTTGATACGTAACTTGATCGAGTTTCGCGGCGGATTCGTCTTTGCGCGGATCGGCAGAGTAGACGCCGTCTACGCCGTTCTTAGCGACGAGCACGACTTGAGCGTCTATCTCGAGCGCGCGTTGCGCAGCGACGGTGTCGGTAGAGAAGTAAGGCAAGCCGGCACCAGCGCCGAAGATGACAACGCGACCCTTTTCGAGGTGCCGCTCTGCGCGCCGCGGAATGTACGGCTCCGCGACTTGAGTCATCGAGATCGCGGACTGCACGCGAGTCGCGGCTCCCGCTTGCTCGAGAAAGTCTTGCAGCGCGAGTGCGTTCATGACGGTACCGAGCATGCCCATGTAGTCAGCACGGCCGCGATCCATTCCGCGCTGGCTCAATTCAGCGCCCCTGAAGAAGTTACCTCCACCCACGACGATCGCGATTTCGACGTCAGCGGCGGCCGCAGCAATCTCTTTTGCGAGAGCGGCAACGACGTCGGGGTTAACCCCGAGGGAGCCGCCCCCGAACGCCTCACCCGAGAGCTTGAGCAGAACCCTGCGTTTGCGGTCTGTCATGTGTTCTCCTTCTGGCGGGGCTGCCTACAGGCTACCGGTTGTCACCAGCGCGCTCGCTCGCGATTGTGGCTCAGGCCGGGTTGCACGGGACCACCTAAAACGACGAATGCCCCGGATCCGTATGGATCCGGGGCATTCGTTACGAGTGGGTTACGCGCCGACCTTGAAGCGAGCGAATCCGCTCACCGTGAGTGAAGCATCCGACAGCACCTTGCCGACGGAAACCTTGTTGTCCTTGGCGTAGTCCTGGTCGAGCAAAGCGACTTGCTTGAAGAACGCGGCGACGCGACCCTCAACGATCTTCGGAAGGGCTGCATCGGGCTTGCCCTCACCACGGCTGATCTCCTCGACGATGCGACGCTCGTTCTCGACGGTCTCCGCGGGAACCTCGTCGCGAGAGAGGTACTGCGGGTCGGCGAACGAAATGTGCTGCGCGATAGAGCGGATCGTGTCTGCGTCGTCTCCGTCGAACGCGACGACAACGCCAACTTGCGGCGGGAGGTCCTTGCTCGTGCGGTGGAGGTAGACGGCGAACTTGTTGCCGGGAAGGCGCACGAGACGACGCAACTCGATCTTCTCACCGAGGATTGCCGCTTCATCAGCGATCGTCGACTCGACTGTTCCGGAACCGGCCTTGGTCGCGAGCGCGGCTTCGACCGTCTCGGCGCCCGAGTCTGCGAGAGCCTGGAGCACAGTGTTGCCGAGCGCGATGAACTTGTCGCTCTTGGCGACGAAGTCGGTCTCGCACGCGAGCTCGATCATCGTCGTCGCGGTCGCGCTCTCAACCGCGCCGACGAGACCTTCGCTCGTCGAACGGTCAGAACGCTTTGCGTTGGACTTTGCGCCCTTGAGTCGAAGCAACTCGGTGGCCTTCTCGAGGTCACCGCCCGCCTCGACTAGTGCGTTCTTGCTGTCGACCATGCCGGTGCCGAGGCGCTCGCGCAGGGTCTTGAGATCAGCGAGGCTGAAATCTGCCATCGTTCGAATCCTTTTGTCTGTGTGGGGCTGCGTGTGTGGGCTACTTGGTGGGCTCAGCCTTGGCGGCTGGCTTCTTGGGTGCTGCCTTGGGTGTCTTCGCTGCCGCTGCGGCGGGAGCCTTTTCAGTGG
>JANOOQ010000386.1:0-2002 GCA_031421515.1 Leifsonia sp. | reverse complement strand
TCCTGACGGAGATCGTTCAGAAGATTGGCAACGCCGAACTCGAGACCCGCTTGCACGCCGCAATCGAGAACGAACTGGGGGCAACGGCATGACCGCGCAACGAGTGTGCACGACCGACGAGTTGGAAGTGAACAAAGCACTGCGGGTCATGCTTGACGCCAAGGCGATCGTCGTCGTGAAGGACTCTGCCGGCACCGTGCACGCAATCGGCGACACGTGTACTCACGGCGACATTTCTCTTGCCGAGGGTTTCGTCGAAGATCAGTCGATCGAGTGCTGGGCCCATGGATCGATGTTTTCGCTCGAGACCGGAAAGCCCTTGAACCTTCCCGCCTACGAACCCGTGCCCGTGTTCGTAGTCAATGTCGATGCCGATGGCGTCGTATCCATAGACCCGAACGAAATCGTGTCTGTCTGAGCCTGGGCTCGAGACACATCACAAAGGAAAAGCAATGTCAGTACTCGAAGTCAAGGATCTTCACGTCAGTGTCGAAACCGAGCAGGGAATCAAGCACATCCTCAACGGGGTGAACCTGCGCGTCGCTCAAGGCGAGATCCACGCCATCATGGGGCCCAATGGATCGGGAAAGTCGACGCTCGCGTATTCGATTGCCGGGCATCCGAAGTACCACGTCGAGAGCGGTTCAGTACTGCTCGACGGAGTCGAAGTACTCACGATGTCGGTCGACGAGCGCGCACGAGCTGGGCTCTTTCTCGCGATGCAATACCCCGTTGAAATTCCCGGAGTACGCATGACGGACTTCTTGCGCACTGCCAAGGCCGCACTCGACGGCGAAGCGCCCGCGATTCGCCCGTGGATCAAAGAAGTCAACGAAGCGATGAAGTCGCTGCGCATGGACAAATCGTTTGGCGAGAGAAACGTCAACGAGGGGTTCTCGGGTGGCGAGAAGAAGCGCCACGAGATTCTGCAACTCGAACTGCTCAAGCCGAAGTTCGCGATTCTCGACGAGACGGACTCGGGGCTCGACGTCGAAGCGCTCAAGGTCGTGTCTGAAGGCGTGAACCGGGCGAAGGATGCCAGCAACCTCGGCGTCTTGCTCATCACGCACTACACGCGAATTTTGCGTTACATCCGCCCGGACTTTGTGCACGTGTTCGTGGATGGCCGTATCGCCGAGGAGGGTGGCCCCGAGCTCGCCGACCGCCTCGAGAACGAGGGCTACGATCGCTTTCTCAGCGATGCGAGCGTAGCGTAGAGGCATGTCTACAGCACTTGCGCCGGCTCTCTTTGATCAAATCGAAGAGGCGTTGAAAGAGGTAATGGACCCCGAGCTCGGGGTCAATGTTGTCGACCTTGGGCTCATCTACGACCTCAGCTGGGATGTCGAAAACACGGCACTCATCATCAGCATGACGTTGACGTCTGCGGGATGCCCGCTCACCGACGTCATCGAGGAACAGATCGCGCAAACTCTCGATGGAGTCGTGGATGCCTTCCGCATCAACTGGGTGTGGATGCCGCCGTGGGGTCCAGACAAGATCACGGAAGACGGCCGCGACATGATGCGCGCCTTGGGTTTCTCGATCTAACGCTTCTGGGCTAGCCCGAGCAGCACGAGTTCGACCCCGAGGTTGACGTCACTGCCGCGCGATTCCGTGCTCGACTCGGGCACGGCGACGCCGACTCGTTGCGCGTTGCTCCGCTGTTGCTCGTGCCACACCTGACCAAGGATTTGGTGGACGAGAAGGATGGCGGTCGCGTCAGCTAGCGCGGGATCGATCGATCCGTGAGCGATCGCGTCACTCAAACGGCGGTGCGCGAGCGTGCCGCCGAGTCCGAGCGCGAGCGAACTCGACACGAGTTCCGCTCCGTCGCGGCAGCTCAAGAGAGCATCGCGAAGCGCGCGGGCGACGCCAATTACGTAGGGCTGCCAGTCCGCGGCGGGCGGCACGTGCCGCGCACGAGCGACAATCCGGTCCGCAAGCTCGGCAAGAAGTTGTTGCTTATTGGGAATGTGCCAATACAGTGCGCTCGGCTGCA
>JANOOQ010000385.1:0-4576 GCA_031421515.1 Leifsonia sp. | reverse complement strand
CCAGTTCTCGAAGCAACCGCCGACCGTCATCATGCTCGCGGGCCTCCAAGGCGCGGGAAAGACGACTCTCGCGGGCAAGCTCGCGAAGTGGCTCGCGTCAGAGAATCACACACCGCTCCTCGTCGCGGCCGACCTGCAGCGGCCCAACGCGGTAACCCAGCTTCAAGTCGTCGGCGAGCAAGCGGGCGTGCCGGTTTACGCGCCAGAGCCCGGCAACGGCAAGGGCGATCCCGTCAAAGTCGCGAAAGACGCGCTCAAGTTCGCAAAGCAAAAGCAATACGACGTTGTGATCGTCGACACCGCAGGTCGACTCGGCGTCGATGCCGAGCTCATGAAGCAGGCCGCGAACATTCGCAAAGCGATCGATCCAGATGAAGTGCTCTTCGTGATCGACGCGATGATCGGTCAAGACGCAGTCACGACCGCGAGAGCGTTCCAAGAGGGCGTCGACTTTACCGGCGTCGTGCTCTCGAAGCTCGACGGTGATGCACGCGGTGGAGCCGCGCTCTCCGTGGCATCCGTCACGGGCCGGCCCATCATGTTCGCCTCGACGGGAGAAGGCCTCGACGACTTCGAGCCGTTCTACCCCGACCGCATGGCGAGCCGGATTCTCGACCTCGGCGACATTCTTACGCTCATCGAGACGGCGCAAAAGAACTTCGACGAAGAAGAGTCGCGCAAGGTCGCCGAGAAGTTCGCTACCGACACCTTCACGCTCGAAGACTTTCTCAGCCAAATGCAGCAGCTCAAGAACATGGGCTCGATCAAGAACATGCTCGGGATGCTCCCGGGCGCCAAAGGCATGCGCGAGCAACTCGACAACTTCGACGAGAGCGAAATCACACGTACCGAGGCGATCATCTACTCGATGACGCTGCAGGAGCGTCGCCAACCCAAGTTGCTCAATGGATCGCGACGCGTTCGAATCGCGCGCGGATCTGGCACGACGGTTACCGAGGTCAACGGGCTCGTCAACCGCTTCGAGCAAGCCGCGAAGATGATGAAGACCGTCGCGAAGGGTGGCATGCCGCCAGGGCTCGGTCCGATCCCCGGTGCGAAGTTCGGGGGGCCGTCAAAGCAGCAACCCAAAAAGAGCTCCAAGTCTGGCAACCCAGCGAAGCGCGCCGCCGAAAACGCTGCGCTTGCGGCAGGAGTCAAGCCCGCGGCATCCGCTGCAGGCTCGGGTTTTGGGCTCGGTGCAAAGCCCGGCGGCCCGAGCGAAGAAGAGCTCGCGAGTCTGCAGAAATTTCTCGGTCGCTAAGCCAGATAGCGTGAGCGCATGACGTCACGCCCCGTTCGCCTCGGAGTACAGGTTCAACCGCAGCACGCGCTTTACCCGAAAGTGCGCGACACCGTGCGAGCCCTCGAGGACCTCGGGGTCGACATTCTCTTCAACTGGGACCACTTCTTTCCGCTCAGCGGTGATCGAGACGGGCTCCACTTCGAAGCGTGGACGGAACTCGGCTCGTGGGCAGAAATGACGAGCCGCGTCGAGTTCGGCACGCTCGTCAATTGCAACAGCTACCGCAATCCCGACTTGCAAGCAGACATGGCGCGAACGCTCGACCACATCTCGGGCGGGCGGTTCATTTTCGGCACGGGCTCGGGGTGGTTCGAACGCGACTACGACGAGTACGGCTACGAGTTCGGTACGGCCGGTAGCCGACTGGATGACCTCGCTCTCGCTCTTCCGCGCATCGAGTCGCGCTGGGCCAAACTCAATCCCGCGCCCATTCGGGACATCCCCATCCTCATTGGCGGCGCTGGCGAGAAGAAGACGTTGCGCTTAGTGGCGCAGCACGCAGACATTTGGCACAGTTTTGTGTCGCCCGCTGACCTCCCACGCAAGATCGGCATTCTCGAGGAACACTGCGAAGCAGTCGGCCGCGACGTAGGCGAGATCGAGTTGTCGAGCGAGCAGCGCGTGAAAGACCTCGTTGTCGCCGACGAGCTGCGCGAACTCGGCGTCACGCTCTTCACGCTCGGCCTCTCAGGCCCTGACTTCAACCTCGACCTCGCGCGCGATTGGCTAGCGTGGCGCGATGCGCAGAGCTAGTGTGACCTCGTGAGCACAACAGTCCCGGCACAGCGAGTCGGCGCCGCTGTGCTCGTTGCGATCGCGGTGACTTTGCTTGCGTGGGCGAGTGCGTTCATCGTCATTCGCGGGGCGGCGCCGTTCTTCTCAGGCGGCGCGCTTGCGCTCGGTCGGCTCGTGGTCGGCTCAGTGCTGCTTGGCGTCGTCGTGCTCATCGGCCGGCGCTGGGTCGCGCCAAACTCGCGCGAGTGGCTGCTCATCTTGGGGTTTGGCATCCTGTGGTTCGGTTGCTACAACGTCGCGCTCAACATCGCCGAGCAAACGCTCGATGCGGGTACGACCGCGATGATCGTCAACATCGGGCCGATCCTCATCGCTCTCGGTGGAGTGCTTTTCTTGCGCGAGCGCGTCTCCAAATGGCTCGCCATTGGCGCCGGGGTGGCGTTCGTGGGGGTGCTCCTCATCGGCTTCAGCACGAGTGGCACGGCAATCGGCGGCGGAATCGGAATTCTGTGGGCGCTCGCGGCTGCCCTCACCTACGCCGCGGGCGTACTACTTCAAAAGCCCGCGCTCAAGCGACTTCCCAACGCGCAAGTAACGTGGCTCGGATGCACGATCGGAATGGTCGCGACCCTTCCATTCGCGGGTGATTTGGTGCGTGGCGTTCAGGATGCCCCGCTCCCTGCCATCCTTGGAGTGCTCTATCTCGGGGCCATCCCCACGGCCCTCGCGTTCAGTACGTGGGCATACGCCCTGTACCGGATGCCCGCGGGACAGCTCGGTGTAACGACCTACATCGTGCCTCCCTTGGTCATCGCTTTGGGCTTTCTCGTCTTCGGAGAAGTGCCGACCCTCGTCGCGGTTGTGGGCGGAGCTGTGTGTCTCGTGGGCGTCGCGCTCTCGCGCAAGCGCAGCTCGATTCCCGAACAGCCGAAAACTCTGGCAGAATAGCGAGTCGAGTCTTTCGTCGCCCGACCCTCTAATCAGGCGCGAGTTGATTCCATCAGAGCTTTTGTGCCGAGTGTGCCCCCACGCTCACGGCTAGCGGTTCGCCACCAATACATTTACTCAGGAGAATTGTGGCTGTAAAGATTCGTTTGAAGCGCATGGGCAAGATCCGTGCACCGTACTACCGCATCGTTGTCGCCGATTCGCGCACCAAGCGCGACGGTCGCTCGATCGAGGAGATTGGCAAGTACCACCCGACCGAAGAGCCTTCGTTCATCGAGGTCAACTCGGAGCGTGCGCAGTACTGGCTGAGCGTCGGAGCACAGCCGAGCCCGCAGGTCGAGGCCATCCTGAAGCTCACCGGCGACTGGGGAACCTTCAAGGGTGACAAGAACGCCAAGAGCACCGTCAAGGTCAAGGAAGCTAAGGTCGAGTTCCAGGCTGACGAGAAGAAGAAGCCCGTTCTCAAGCCCAAGACCGAGAAGCCCGTCGTGGTTGCTCCCGTCGAGGTCGCTCCCGTCGTGGTCGCGGAGGAGGCTCCCGCAGCATCGGTTGAACCAGCCGAGGCTCCCGCGGAGGCAGTTGTCGAAGCTGCAGTCGAGGCAGTCGCTGAGGCATCAGAGGCTCCGGTTGAGGCTCCGGCAGAGGCAGCAGTCGAGGCAGCCGCTGCAGTCGAGGCAGCAGCCGAGGCACCCGCTGCAGTCGAGGCAGCAGCCGACGAGGTTCCCGCGGCTGAAGAGCCCGCGGCAGCCGACGACACCGACAAGGCGTAGGCCTTGCTCGCACCCGCTCTCGAACACCTGGTCAAGGGGATCGTCGATCACCCTGATCAGGTGCAGGTCGTCGCGAAGTCTTCGCAGCGCGGCGACGTGCTCGAAGTGCGCGTTCATCCCGACGACCTCGGGCGCGTAATCGGCCGTTCGGGTCGCACGGCAAAAGCATTACGCACGCTCGTCACCGCTCTGGCCGATGGTCGACGCGTGCGAGTCGATGTCGTCGACACCGACTACTAAGGTGTCGCCGAAGAGTTCTCCGCAACCTGCCAACACGCAACTTCGAGTCGGCAGGCTCACGAAAGCGCACGGGCTCAAGGGCGCAATCAAGATCGAGCTGTATACGGATGCCCCCGAGCGCCGTTTCGTGCCGGGCGCCGTGTTCGCGCTCCAAGTGCCCGAGACGTCGCCGTGGCACGGCAAGACCCTGGAGCTCGGCGAACTCAAGTGGTACAACAGCCATCCCGTCGCGTTCTTCAAGGGAATCGGCGACCGCGAGGCCGCCGAAACGCTCATCAAGGCGATCCTGTGGATCGACCACGACCTCGCTGAATCGTCGGACGAAGAAGACGCGTGGTTCGACCACCAACTCGTCGGCCTTCGCGTGCTGCGCGACGGTGTCGAGGTCGGCACGGTTTCGCAAATCGACCACTTCCCCGCGCAAGACCTCCTGACGGTCGCGACGAGCGGTGGAGACGTGCTCGTTCCCTTTGTGAAGGCGATCGTGGCATCCGTCGACATCGAAGCGGGAACGCTCACAGTGACTCCGCCCCTCGGTTTATTCGAAGAGATCGCGGACCACGATCTCGCGGGCGCCGAC
>JANOOQ010000384.1:0-2293 GCA_031421515.1 Leifsonia sp. | reverse complement strand
ACTGACGCGCCCGGCGCCAGGGCCAGCTACCGATTCTCAGTGACGTATGATGTGTATAACAGCCATGAAAGGTGCGCATCATGAGAACGAATATCGTCATTGACGACAAGCTCATGTCCGATACGCTACGAGCGACAGGCTTGAAGACCAAGCGCGAGGCGGTGGAGCTTGGACTGAAGACATTGCTGAGACTCAAGCAGCAGTCCGAGATCAAGAAGCTTCGTGGACGGATCACCTGGGAAGGTGATCTGGATGCGATGAGGCGCGACAAGTGATCCTCGTCGATTCCAGCGTATGGGTCGATTTTTTCCGTGGCAAGAGCACAGCGCAGACCGGCCTACTTGAGGGGCTGCTCGACTCGCAGGAACTCGCGATTGGCGACTTGAACTTCACCGAGGTGCTGCAGGGCTGCAAAGTCGACAAGGAGTTCAACGAGGTTCGGCGGCTGCTCGGGCGCCTTGATCTCGTTGCGTTGAGCGGTGAGGACGTGGTGGTCGAAGCGGCGAAGAACTATCGCAAGCTCCGAAGCCTAGGCGTGACCGTGCGTGGGACCATCGACGTCGTGCTGGCGACTCGGTGCATCGTCAGCGGACATCGATTGCTGCACAGTGACCGCGACTTCGATGCGTTTGAGAAGCATCTTGGCCTGCGCTGCGTGGTCTCCGACGCCTGACCGGCAGCCGGGATCTAGAAGACGCCCGGCAGCAAACGCCAGCGCACGCGCTGCTGGTAGGCGCGGTAGTCCGCGTTGGCGGCCAGCACGGCTTCTTCGCGCGCGATGCGGTAGACCTGTGCCACGTACAGCAGCGCCAGCACGCCGAAGTTCCACCACGAGAAATTGGCCAGCAGGAAACCGACGTGGCCGATCAAATAGCCCAGGTAGATGGGGTGGCGCACCACGCGGTACGGCCCACCCATCACCAGGCCTCGCTGCGCCGGCAGCAGGCCGAACAAGCGGCCAAGGTAAAACTTGGACGTGAACTGCCAGCAGGTGCCCAGGACTTGCAGCAGCACGCCGGCCGATTCGGGGATCAGGCGTGCGGTGTCGCGGGCGTCAAGTGCCACGAAGAAGAAGGCGGCATACATCGTCGCGGCCACGGTGGCCGGCGCCATGTCGCGGATGCTGGCGCGCCGGGCCAGCATCACCAGCAGCAGCGTATAGCCTTCGGTCAGCAGCAGCAGCAGCAGCGTGATGCGCGATTGGTCGGCCCACCAGGCGGCGGCCAGGTTGCTGACCGCCATGCCGTAGGCCAGCAACGCGAAGCCGCGCAGCAGCCATTCGGTGAGACGGCCCTCGGCCGGCGGTGGTGCAGCGGCAGCGCTCACGACGCATTCCCCGTGCGCCCGGCCGCCCCCAGCCCGTGCGCCGTGGCATACAAATGCAACTCAAGCCGCCCGTGCACGCCGAGCTTGCTGTAGATGGTGGTGAGATGGTTGCGCAGCGTGTGTTCGCTGATGCCCTGCTCCTGGGCCACGGCAAACTGTTTGGCGCCGGCGCTGGCCACCACGGCGGCAATGATCTGGCGCTCACGCGCCGTGAGGCTGGCGATGTGCTGGGCATCCGGGTCGGCCCGGTGCCTGGAACCAGAGGCTGCGGGCTCGCTGTTGGTCAACTGGCCCAGCACCTGGCCCATCAGCGTGCGGTTGAGCCATACCTCGCCTTGGTGGACCTTCTCGATCGCCCGCAGGATGGTTTCGGCCGGCTCGGACTTGTGAACCACGCCGCGCGCACCCTGCAGCACGGCGGCGTGGTGCTGCTCGATGTCGCTGCTGCCGGTGAGCACGAGCACGCGGCCAGGGCAGCGCTGGCGCAGCACGGCCAGCGCGCTGGCCCCGTCGTCACCGCCGAGGTCGAGGTCGAGCAGGATCACGTCGGCCTGGGCGGCGGCGTCGTGGTTGAGCAATTCGTGACGTGATCGCGCCGTGCCCACCAGCCGCAGGCGCGGTGCTGCAGCTTCGATCAGCCGGCTCAGGCCCCACAGCGTGATCTGATGGTCTTCGGCCACGAAGACGCGGATGGCACCGACGGCAGAGCCCGTGGCATAGGTCGCGGCGGGCCGCTGCGGGGCAAGGTTCATGGTCGACTTCTCCATCTAAGACAGTGGAATCTGGATCACCAGCTCGGTGTTCAAACCGTCGGGCTGTGAGATGTGCAGGCTGCCGCCCAACTCTGCGGCGCGCTCGCTCAGCGACGCCGGCTTGAAGGGTGGCGCCGGCTGGCCGAGCTGGCTGCCGCCGTCGTCGCGCACCACCAGGCGAACCACCGATGCCTCCAGCGCCAGGGTGACCCAGA
>JANOOQ010000383.1:0-3113 GCA_031421515.1 Leifsonia sp. | reverse complement strand
GAACTTGTCGAAGACCTTGCGGCTTGTCGAGTACAGGCTGCGGTACGAGCGGCGCGTGCGCACGTCGTTGAGAAAGTGCGCCATGCCGCCGATCGTCGGGGCATACGAGCGGCCGTTGTCATTGACGATGATCACGAGATTGCGGCTGTTGTCGTCGCTGATGTTGTTGAGCGCTTCCCACGTCATTCCGCCCGTGAGAGCACCGTCGCCGACGACCGCGACGACGTGACGTTGAATCTGCCCCGTCATCGTGAACGCTCGAGAGATGCCGTCGGCCCACGAGAGCGAACTCGACGCGTGCGAACTCTCGACGATGTCGTGAACCGATTCGGAGCGCTGCGGGTACCCGGCGAGTCCACCCTCGGAGCGAAGCTTGCTGAAGTCTTGGCGGCCCGTGAGGAGCTTGTGCACGTAACTCTGGTGGCCCGTGTCGAAAACGATCGCGTCATTGGGCGAGTCGAAAACCTTGTGCATCGCAATCGTCAATTCGACGACACCAAGATTCGGGCCGAGGTGTCCGCCCGTCTTGGAAACCTCGCGCACGAGAAACTCGCGAATCTCGGCAGCGAGCTCGACGAGTTCGCTAGGGCTCAATTTATCGAGGTCGCGAGGCCCGTGTATGCCCTCGAGAAGAGTCATACTTCGACCCTAACCCAGCGCGCTCAGACGAGCGACCTCAGCACGAATTGCAAAATGCCGCCGTTGCGGTAGTAGTCAGCCTCACCGGGAGTATCGATGCGAAGCACGGCATCGAACTCGACGGTTTCTTTGCCGTCTGGCGACTGCTCGCTCGGGGTTGCCGTGACGCGAAGCGTCTTGGGCGTGCGTCCCTCGTTGAGCTCCTCGACGCCCTCGATGTCGAAGACCTCGGTGCCGTCGAGTCCCAAGGAGGCCCACGTCTCGCCCGTCGGGAACTGCAGCGGCAGCACTCCCATGCCGATGAGGTTCGAGCGGTGAATCCGCTCAAAGCTCTCGGTGATGACTGCCTTGACGCCGAGGAGGCTCGTGCCCTTAGCCGCCCAGTCGCGACTGGATCCGGATCCATACTCCTTGCCGCCCAAGATCACGAGTGGCGTGCCCGCGGTGGCGTAGTGCTGGGCCGCGTCGTAAATGAACGCTTGCGGAGCATCCACTTGACTAAAGTCACGCGTGTAGCCGCCCTCGACGCCATCGAGCAGTTGGTTCTTCAAGCGGATGTTTGCGAAAGTGCCGCGAATCATGACCTCGTGGTTTCCACGGCGCGAGCCGTAGGAGTTGTAGTCCTTGCGGTCGATGCCGTGGTCATCGAGGTACTTGCCGGCGGGGCTGTCTGCCTTGATCGAGCCCGCGGGGCTAATGTGGTCGGTCGTGACCGAGTCGCCGAGCTTCGCGAGAACGCGCGCGCCCGAAATGGACGACACGGGCGTGGTTTCGATCGTCATGCCGTCGAAGTACGGGGGCTTGCGCACGTACGTCGACTTCTCGTCCCACTCGAACGTCGAACCCGTGGGCGTCGGAAGATTCTTCCAGCGATGGTCGCCGTCGAAGACGCCCGCGTACTGGTGCGTGAACATCGCGGTGTCGATCGACGAGTCGATCGTGGCTTGAACTTCGGCAGCGTCCGGCCAGATGTCCTTCAAGAACACGTCGTTGCCCGAGGTATCTTGGCCCAGCGCATCCGTGTCGAAGTCGAAGTTCATCGAACCGGCGAGGGCGTACGCAATCACGAGCGGCGGCGACGCGAGGTAGTTCATCTTGACATCAGGGTTGATGCGGCCCTCAAAGTTGCGGTTGCCCGAGAGCACGGCTGTGACGGCGAGATCGTTCTTGTTGATCGCCCCGGAGATCTCGTCGGCGAGCGGACCCGAGTTGCCGATACACGTCGTGCAGCCGTAGCCGACGGTGTAGAAGCCGAGGTCCTCGAGGTAGCTCGTGAGTCCGGCCTTCTCGTAGTAGTCGGTGACTACCTTCGAACCGGGCGCAAGCGTCGTCTTGACCCACGGCTTGGCCTTGAGGCCCTTCATTGAGGCGTTTCGCGCGAGGATGCCCGCAGCGAGCATGACGCTCGGGTTGGAGGTATTGGTGCACGACGTGATCGCCGCGATCGCCACGGCGCCGTGGTCGAGCGTGAAGCGCGATCCATCGCCGAGCGTCACGCTCGTCGGGCTGGAGACGCTCGCGGGAGCGTGGCTCGCGTGCGTGTGAGACAACTCGTGCGCAGAGTCCTCGTCTTGCGGGGTAAAGCCGATGGGGTCGGAGGCCGGGAATGTACCTTCGATCGCGGCATCCACTCTCGAAGAATCGACGCGAGCGTAGTCGCCCAGATCCTTCTCGAATTGCGTCTTGGCGTTGCTGAGCTCGACGCGGTCCTGCGGGCGCTTCGGGCCAGCGATTGACGGTACGACGGTCGCGAGGTCGAGTTCAAGGTACTCGCTGAAGACGGGCTCGACGGCGGGGTCGTGCCACAGCGACTGAAGTTTTGAGTACGCCTCGACGAGTGCGACTTGCTCGTCGCTACGACCCGTGAGCCGCAAGTAGTCGAGCGTCACGTCGTCGATGGGGAACATCGCGGCGGTCGACCCGAACTCCGGGCTCATGTTGCCGATCGTCGCGCGGTTTGCGAGAGGAACGGATGCCACGCCGGGTCCGTAGAACTCGACGAACTTGCCCACGACGCCGTGCTTGCGCAGCATCTGGGTGATCGTGAGAACGACGTCGGTAGCGGTGACGCCCGTCGGGATTGCGCCGCTGAGCTTGAATCCGACGACCTTGGGGATAAGCATCGAAACGGGCTGGCCGAGCATTGCCGCTTCGGCCTCAATACCGCCGACTCCCCACCCGAGCACTCCGAGGCCATTGACCATGGTCGTGTGTGAGTCGGTGCCAACACACGTGTCTGGGTATGCGCGCAGCACGCCCCCGACCTCGCGCGTGTACGTAACGCGGGCCAGGTATTCGATGTTCACTTGGTGCACGATTCCCGTACCGGGCGGCACGACCTTGAAGTCATCGAACGCGGTCTGGCCCCAGCGGAGGAATTGGTAGCGCTCTGCGTTCCGCTCGTACTCAAGCTCGACGTTGCGCTCGAACGAGTCGGTCGTGCCGAACAGGTCCGCGACGACGGAGTGGTCGAT
>JANOOQ010000382.1:0-2244 GCA_031421515.1 Leifsonia sp. | reverse complement strand
CGTGGCAATTGGCCTTGCTCGAGGGAATCTACGCGCTCCTCCTTGGTGCAGCGGTCGTCGTCATCATCACGATGTTGCGGCAGGCGGCGGCATCCGTCGATGGAGCTCAAGCGATGGCACTTGATCGTTACGGCCACGCGGTGCGTCAGCACGCTACGGAAGTCGAGCGCGTACAAGTCGACTCGATCGTGCACGACAGTGTTCTCACGACGCTCATTTCGGCAGCGCGCGCATTTACTCCGCAAGCGAAGCAACTCGCGGCAACCATGGCGGGTAACGCGATCGGCTATTTGCGAGACGCTGCCTCGACGACTCCCGATGACGGCACGACCGTGCGGTTGAGTGTTCTTGCCGAGCGGATTTCGGATGCTGCGGCGGCACTTTCGAGTCCGTTCGCGGTGAGCAGGGGCGGCGTTGGCAATCGCTCGATCCCCGTGAGCGCATCGGAGACGATCTACTCGGCTGCAGTGCAAGCAATGATCAATAGCCTCCAACACGCGGGCGAGCAGGGCATCAAACGCTGGGTAGACGTACATGGGATCGCGCCAGCGGGCATCGAAGTCATCGTGGGAGACACGGGCGTCGGGTTCTCCTTGGTGGATGTTCCGCCCGAACGACTTGGCGTGCGGGTGTCCATCATCGAGCGCGCAGCGAACGTGGGCGGCATCGCGACGATCACGTCGGCACCGGGCAAGGGAACGGTCGTCTCGATTCGTTGGCCTCACTCGAGTGGCAGCGGGTCTGTGCGAAGCGACGAGGCAGGGGAAGAGCAATGAACATTGGGGTTCCCCGTTATCTCATTGTCGGCATGGCGGCGGTCTTTTCTGCCTACCACCTCGTGTTGGCTACTTATACGCTCGATCAACCGAGACACGACGAGATGGTCTTCATCGCGATGGCCATCTACGCCGTCGCGACAATCGTGAGTTTGTTGCCGTGGGGCCCCGTGCGCATGCCCATCTGGATGGCGAGCCTCAACCTCGCAACGGTAGTAGCGGTCACGATTCTCGTCGCGAACGAACTCGACTTCGAGCGCCCGGGCGGCACGGGGTACGCGACGTGGTACGTAGCGGCAAGCGGCACGCTTCTCACGATCACGTCGACGCGGGGTCGGCACACCTTCGCGTGGCTCGGAATTGGGTTTCTCGTTGTGCACACGGTCGCGTTCGTGGGTCCAGTGGGCCCAGGGGGCCTCTTCAGCCTCGGGATCGTCGGTAGCGCATCGTGGGTCGCGGTGTCGCACATCTTGGGAACCGCGATGGCCAAGGCTTCGAAAGACGCTCGGCGCTTTGCGCTCGCGGAGCGCGAGGCAACCGATTGGCAAGCGGCTCAAGAGGCGCACGTGTTCGAGCGACAGTTTCGACTTGGGCAGACGAGTGCAATGGCATCGGGCATGCTGCGGCAAATTCAGCAATCCAAGGGCGAACTCACGGATGAGCAACGGCAAGAGTGCGTCTATCTTGAGGGAGCCATCCGCGACGAGATTCGTGGCAGGAAGCTGCTCAATGACGCCGTACGCAAGGAAGTCATGCTCGCACGTCGGCGCGGTGCAGCAGTCACGCTCCTCGACGAGGGCGGCATAGACGACTTGTCTGACGAAGATCTTGACCGAGTGCTCTATCGGCTCGCCGTCGCCATCCACGAGACGAATTCCGACAAGGTCATCGCTCGAACCGTTCCCGAGGGGTCGGATGTCGCGATTACTGTCGTCGGGCTTCGCTCGGCCGCAGACGCCGTCGCCGTCGCGCTCGGGCAAGACTCCCTCGAGGACGACGAGGTCTACTTGTGGCTCGAGATCCCTCGCACGGTCTGAATCTCGGTCGACAGCGGCATTGCCGGGCAACGAAAGAGGGGCCGGAGACGAATCTCCGACCCTTCTGAAAACCCGGGTCAGGGCGATAACCCGAATATCGCCCTGACCCGCCCCCAAGCAAATGGCCTGATTACCCTAGTCGGCCAAAGCGAGGTGGTGAAACTCCAAAGAGTGACACCTAGCACTAACAACTATGCCTGAGGCGAGAGTGCTTTCATAGTCGACACTTTGGGGGACTAATGGGGTACAAAATTGGGGACAATCTGCGGTATATTGGTCGATTTCATCGCGAATTGCAGGTTAATAATGTTTGCACTTTGGGGTACATCTTCGCTACGACCCATGCAAACCGTGGCGGGTGAGCCGTGGAACGGTCTGTTTCGTCTGCAACTGCTTCGGATTTCGTTGTCGCGTCACGCCGAAAGTACGCA
>JANOOQ010000381.1:0-11154 GCA_031421515.1 Leifsonia sp. | reverse complement strand
GGCCTCGTCGAGGTCGTCGGCGGCCGCGCGCGCGTGCTCGCGAACTTTCCCCCCGACGAGGTGACCGAGTGATCGAATGGGTAGCCGCCGCGATCATCGTCGTGGCAATCGTCGCGGGGCTCGCGTGCGTCGTGCTCGGATTTGCCGGGCGCATCCCGAGCGAGTACACGCTCGGCGCGACCGCGATAGTTGAGGTGTTGCTGCTCGTGCAGTTGGTCATTTCGATTGTCGCACCGCTTGCCGGAAATACCCCGACGGGAAGTCTCATCGAGTATTGGGTGTACTTGATCTCTGCAATCCTGATCCCGCCGGCGGCCGTGTTCTGGGCACTTGTCGAACGCTCGAAGTGGAGCACCGTTATCCTCGGAGTAGCGAGTCTCGCTGTTGCGGTCATGGTGTACCGCATGGCGCAAATCTGGTTCGTTCAGGTCGCCTAAAGTTGTACCGATGTCAACCAACCCCCAGTCCTCGCGCGCGACTGGCGTCGGCCGAGTGCTCATTGCCGTGTACGCAATTCTCGCGCTCGCGGCAACCGCGCGCTCAACGTTTCAACTCGTCACGAAGTTTGACGTCGCGCCGGTCGCTTACGTCTTGTCAGCACTCGCTGGCGTCATTTACATCGTGGCTACCGTCGCGCTCATAAAGCCGGGTGTCGCGTGGTACCGAGTCGCGTGGGTAGCGATCACGATTGAGCTCGCTGGCGTGCTCGCCGTCGGCGCCCTGAGCCTTCTTCGCCCTGACGTGCTTCCCGCCGACACCGTATGGTCGTACTTCGGGCGCGGGTATCTCTTCATTCCGCTCGCTCTTCCCGTGCTCGGGCTCGTGTGGTTGTCAAGAAATCGGCCGGATCGAGAGGACGCCTGACGTGTTGAGGTTCACCTCCACCGCCGAGGTCCCCGCGGGCTTCGGACCAAGCGCCGTGACGATCGGCAAGTTCGATGGAGTACACGGCGGGCACCGCGCCGTGATCGAGCAGTTGCGCGCCGTCGCGAGCTCGAAGGGGCTCGTCGCGGCCGTTGTGACTTTTGATCGGCATCCGCTGAGCTTGCTTCGACCGAATGAGTGCCCCGCGGCTCTCGTGAGTCTCGCGCAAAAGCTCGACTTGCTCGAGGGCGCTGGAGTCGAGGCGACACTAACGGTCGCGTTTGATCACGACTTCAGCGCGCTCAGTGCTGAAGATTTCGTGCGATCTATCCTTGTGGATGCCCTGCACGCGCACATCGTGCTTGTCGGGTCAGACTTCCGCTTCGGTTATCGCGGCGCAGGGACTGTCGAGCTACTCGAGAAGCTCGGTAAGACCCATGGATTCAAGGTCGTCGTTATCGCGGATGTCGCGCCCGGCGGTTCTCGGCGAGCATCGTCGACCTGGATTCGAGAGCTTCTCGCTGAGGGCAAGATCGAACAAGCGGCCGAGCTGCTTGGGAGCGCGCCGAGCATCCGATCGGTCGTCGTGCCCGGGGCTCAACGTGGTCGCGCGCTCGGGTATCCGACCGCGAACCTGTCGCGAGACGTCGAGGGGTACATTCCCGCCGACGGCGTATATGCAGCGTTTCTCGTGGTTGACGGCGAGAGATACCCCGCGGCTGTATCGGTCGGGAATAACCCAACCTTCGAGGGCATTCCAGACAAGCAAGTCGAAGCTCACGCGATCGATCAGTCGCTCGATCTCTACGGATCGACAGTGGAGGTCGAGTTCGTGAAGTTCATTCGCGGCATGCGCAAGTTCTCGGGTGCCGATGAACTCGCCGAAAACATGTCGGCCGACGAGAAGCAGATCCGCGCCGTTCTCGGAGTCAAGCCGAAGGATCTTTAGGAAGCGACGGCCGCTCGATGAATGAGAGCGGCGGCACCGATGAGTGGGCCATCGCCGCCGAGTACCGAGGGAATCACTCGCACTTTTGTGACGAACGGGAATGTGGCGCGAGCCGCGATGGCTTGGCGCACGAAGTCGAAAAGATCGGGAGTGACGTGTGAGAAGCCGCCGCCGATCGCGACCACGTCGAGGTCTACGAGAGACGTGGCTGAGGCAATCGCCTGGCCAATAGCGCGCCCAGATCGTTTGACTGCTGCAATAGCAATCTCATCGCCCGCCGCGTAGCTCGCCGCGAGGTCCTCGCCTGTCGTACCGGTCCAGCCTTGCGATTGCGCCCACGCGGTTGTCTTGGGGCCAGAAGCGACAGCCTCGACGCAGCCAGTTCCGCCGCAACCACAAGCGTCGTCGAATCCGCCCACCTCGATGTGGCCAATGTGCCCCGCGTTGCCCGAGGGCCCCGCGACGGCAGCACCGCCGAGAATGAGCCCGCCACCAATGCCGGTCGAGACGACCATCCCCATGAGGTTGTTCTCGCCTTGCGCTGCGCCGACCCAGTGTTCAGCTATCGTGATGCACTCACCGTCCATGCGAAGCACCACGGCAACTCCGGGAACGAGTCGGGCCACATGATCCCGCAGTGGGAAGTCGCGCCATTGCGGAAGATTGAGCGGCGAAACGAGACCAGCGTCGACCGTGATGGGCCCAGCACTGCCAATCCCGACTCCGATGAGCTCAGCGTGAGGGGGAAGTGCCGCCAGGGCTTGCGACACTACCGAGTCGACCGACTCAGCGAGTTCTTCGCTTGAGGCGGTCCGGCCCGTCGGCGCGCGAAAGCGGCTCGCCTCAATCAGCTCACCGTGAGCATTGACGAGAGCTGCTTCGACCTTCGTTCCGCCGAGGTCTACCGCGAGCGCTAGCTCGGGGGCATGCGCTGCGACAGCGCTCACAGCGAGGGAACGATAAGGGACGCCACCCACGTGGCCACCCAGAAGGCAGCGATCATGAGGATGATCGAGCCGAGGGGCCACCAGAAGCTGTAGCGACGACGAATGAGCGAGACGAGCACCATTCCGAATCCCACGAACGCTGCGAGAATCGCGATGCCGATGAGCCCGAAGACCGCGATTGCGAGCACTGTTCCATTGCACTCGAGACCGGAGTATGGGCCGGATCCGCACGATGCCGTGATGTCGCCGTACGCTCGCGCGTTCGCGATTACCGTCACGGCTAGTGCTCCGCTCACCATGAGCAGCAAGACGCTCGCGACAATGTCTATCGTTACGAGAATTGGATTGCGGCGGGGGGCAGTCGGGGAACTACTCGTACTCGTCATGCGAGAAGCATATTCTGTGTCTGATGGATACTTTTCCGTTGATTTTCGTGCGTGACATTGAGTTCCCGACGGTGATCGTGTGGGATGCCTTCGTTGACGCCGAACTCATGTCTGGCTGGCTCGGTGACGCGCGAATCGCGCCCGAGATTGGTGGCGAGTTCAGCGTCGAGTGGAGGCACCGCCCGACGGTTGCGCCCATGATCGGCACGATTGTTGACGTGCACGCGCCGGATCGCTTAACGGTCGACACACTTCCGATTGGGCGCTTGTGGTTCGAACTCGCGGAGTTCCCGGGCGGAAACCGCGGCACGAGCACGCGCGTGCGTGTGACGGTCGAAGCCGCGATCGAACCCGTGTTCGCGGCGCGCGTGCGTGCGGATTGGCTGACAAATCTCGATCAGCTCGAAGAACTTCTGCGCGGGCATCCCGTTGACTGGGCACATTGGGATCGCGATTGGGGTTCGGCGTGGTCGGCGCATCTCGATGAGGGTGAGAACTCGACGGCGTGAAGCGATGGCCTGTCGCTACACTTGCTAGGTGAACGCAACGAAGCAGCCAAGCGCCCTTGCGCCGGCGGAACGCGCGCTCCAACTCATCGGTAGCGACCTCACCGAGAAGAGCCTGAAGCTGCATCTCGAGGGACTACCGGGCGTCGACGCTGTCGGACTCGAACAGCGAGCCGCGGGCTTGGGTACCCGCTCGATCAAGACGACGTCAAAGGCATGGGCGCTCGACACGATCATTCGGCTCATTGACCTCACGACTCTCGAAGGCGCTGACACTCGAGGCAAAGTACGCTCGCTTGTTGCGAAAGCCGTCGTGCCCGACCCGTCGGATCTCTCGACGCCTCGCGTCGCCGCGGTGTGTGTCTACGGCGATATGGTTCCCTTCGCGGTCGAGGCTCTCGGGTCCCAGTGGTCTGCCGGCACGGATTCGGGCGTCAACGTCGCGGCGGTCGCAACCGCGTTCCCGAGCGGTCGAGCGTCGCTCGGAGTCAAACTCGCCGACACAGCGGATGCAGTCGCGTTCGGGGCCGACGAAATCGACATGGTCATCGACCGAGGCGCATTCTTGAGCGGTCATTACGGTCAAGTCTTCGATCAGATCGTCGCGGTGAAAGAAGCGTGTCGTCGTGAGGACGGCACATACGCTCACCTCAAGGTCATTCTCGAGACGGGTGAACTCAACACGTACGACAACGTGCGCCGGGCATCCTGGCTCGCGATTCTGGCCGGCGGCGACTTCATCAAGACGTCCACGGGCAAGGTCGCCCCGGCGGCAACGCTTCCCGTGACGCTGCTCATGCTCGAGGTGGTGCGCGACTGGCACCGACTCACGGGGGAGAAGATCGGCGTCAAGCCCGCGGGGGGCATCCGCACCTCGAAAGATGCGATCAAGTATCTCGTCACGGTCGCCGAGACTGTCGGCGAGGAATGGTTGCAGCCGCACTTGTTCCGCTTCGGAGCCTCGAGCTTGCTCAATGACGTGCTCTTGCAGCGACAGAAGATGTCAACAGGCCGCTACTCGGGCCCCGACTACGTGACGATGGACTGAGCCTCATGAACTTCTTGGATTACGCCCCCGCCCCAGAGTCGACCTCGATCTTGCACATCAAGAAGAGCTACGGACTCTTCATCGATGGTGAATTCGTCGCGGGACACGGCAAGCCATTCCACTCGATTTCGCCAGCGACGGAAGTTCGAATTGCCGAAATCGCCAACGCAAATGCGAAGGACGTGGATGCTGCAGTCGCGGCGGCTCGCCGGGCTTACGATCGCACCTGGAGCAAACTCTCGGGGGCCGATCGCGGCAAATACCTGTTTAGGATCGCGCGGCTCGTGCAAGAGCGCGCTCGCGAATTAGCTGTCGCGGAAAGCCTCGACAACGGCAAGCCCATCAAGGAGTCTCGCGACGTCGACGTTCCCCTGGTGGCCGCGTGGTTCTTCTACTACGCGGGCTGGGCCGACAAGCTCGATTATGCGGGAGTCGGGCCGAACCCACGAGCTCTCGGCGTCGCGGCTCAAGTTATTCCATGGAACTTTCCCTTGCTCATGCTCGCGTGGAAGATCGCTCCCGCGCTCGCGGCAGGCAACACCGTTGTAATCAAGCCAGCCGAGACCACGCCCTTGAGCGCCATGATCTTCGCGGAGATTCTGCAGCAAGCCGAACTTCCCGCGGGCGTCGTCAACATCGTGACTGGCGCTGGCGACACCGGCCATGCCCTCGTCAACCATCCCGGTGTCGACAAGGTCGCCTTCACAGGCTCGACGGCCGTGGGTCGGGCGATCGCGAAGTCGACAGCGGGAACGGGCAAGAAGCTCACCCTCGAGCTCGGCGGCAAAGCGGCCAACATCGTCTTTGATGATGCTCCCATTGACCAAGCGGTCGAGGGAATCATCAACGGGATCTTCTTCAATCAGGGCCACGTGTGTTGCGCGGGCTCGCGCCTGCTCGTGCAAGAGAGTGTGCACGATGAAGTCATCGACCGCCTGAAAGCGCGCATGTCGACGCTGCGACTCGGCGACCCGCTCGACAAGAACACTGACATTGGTGCGATTAACTCGGCCGAGCAACTCGAGCGAATTCGCGAGTTGAGCGACATCGGGGTGTCGGAGGGAGCCGAGCGGTGGAGTGCACCATGCGACATCCCGAACAAGGGCTTCTGGTTTGCGCCAACAATCTTCACAAACGTGTCAACATCGAGTCGAATCGCGCGCGAAGAAATCTTCGGACCCGTCTTGAGCGTTCTGACGTTTCGCACTCCAGCCGAGGCAATCGCGAAAGCAAACAACACGCCTTATGGCTTATCGGCGGGAATCTGGAGCGACAAGGGATCGAAGATCCTCGCGGTCGCTGATCAATTGCGCGCGGGCGTGATTTGGGCGAATACCTTCAACCGCTTCGACCCGTCGTCGCCGTTCGGTGGGTACAAAGAGAGTGGCTACGGTCGCGAGGGTGGTCGTCACGGGCTCGCCGCGTACCTCAAGGGGGCATCATGGTAGGCCGACTCGCGGTTCCCAAGACGTACAAGCTCTATATCGGTGGCAAGTTCCCTCGGAGCGAGAGCGGGCGCACATACGAAGTCGTCTCGAAGAAGGGCGAGTTTCTCGCGAACGCAGCTCTCGCTAGCCGAAAGGATGCTCGTGACGCGGTAGTGGCTGCTCGAGCCGCCGTGGCAGGCTGGAGTGGCGCGACCGGGTACAACCGTGGTCAGGTGCTCTACAGAATCGCTGAGCTGCTTGAGGGGCGCAGAGACCAATTCGTTGACGAACTCGTCTCGAGCGAGGGCGGGTCCCGCCCTGCGGCGACGAAGCAAGTCGATCTCGCGATCGACGCGTGGGTCTGGTACGCGGGTTGGGCCGACAAGTACGTGCAAGTCGCGGGCAACGGAAACCCTGTGAGTGGTCCGTACTTCAACCTCTCGACGCCCGAGCCGACGGGTGTTGTCGCAGTCATCGCTCCGCAATCGGGCGGGTCGCTACTCGGGCTCGTGAGCGTCATTGCTCCAGCGCTCGTGAGCGGCAATACCGTCGTTGTCGTCGCGAGCGAGTCGGCTCCTCTCACGGCAGTGAGCCTCGCCGAGGTTCTGGCTGTGAGCGACGTGCCGGGGGGAGTCGTCAACATTTTGACGGGCTCACCGGCCGAAATTGCTCCGTGGCTCGCGGGTCACGCCGACGTCAACGCGCTTGACTTGACGGGAGCCGAGGCTCTCGATTGGGTCGAGCTCACGGTCGTAGCCGCTGACACCCTCAAGCGAGTTCTCGCCCCGGAGTCGGGAGCGCCCGCGCCCTCGCTTTCGCGCATCGTCGCGTACACCGAGACGAAGACCGTGTGGCACACGAAGTCACTCATCTGACATGACGGGGCGATACGTCGTCGTAGTGGGCAGTGCGAATGTCGACCAAGTGCTCAGCGTCGACCGCATTCCAGCGCCGGGAGAGACCGTACTTGCTCACGGCATGTCGACTGCGCGCGGCGGTAAAGGTCAAAACCAAGCAGTGGCCGCCGCGCGGGCAGGAGCTCGAACGACCTTCATCGGTGCGATTGGTAACGACACCTTTGGCGAGGAGACGCTCGCCGGACTCACGGCCGACGACATTGATGTCTCCTTCGTGCGCCGCGTCGATGCGCCCACGGGAACCGCCCTCATTGCGGTCGATAGTGCGGGTGAAAACACCATCATCGTCGAGCCTGGGGCAAACGCCCACCTGAAGCAGTTGTCGAGCGACGAAGTGACGGCAATTGGCCAGGCGGACGTCTTGCTCGTTCAACTCGAGATTCCGATGGACATGGTCGTCGCGGCATCCGTTGCGGCGCACTCGCGCGGCACGACCGTGATTCTCAATGCAGCCCCGATGGCCCTCGTGCCCGATGCGCTGATCGCGGCGCTCGACATTCTCATCGTCAACGAACACGAAGCCGCGCTCCTTGTGGCACAGAGGTCGGTCGATGAACTCACCGACCTCGTGCCGACCGTTATCGTGACGCTCGGCGCGCACGGTGCAATCGCGTATCGAGCCGGAATGAACGACGTGCACGTGCAAGCGCCGCGAGTCGTCGCAGTGGATGCTACGGGCGCAGGCGACACGGTGTGCGGTGCGTTCGCGGCGGCCCTCGCCGAGGGGCTCGAGCTCGCGCGCGCGCTGGAGTTCGCGGTCACCGCGGCATCTCTCTCGGTCGAGACATTCGGGGCTGTGCCTTCGATACCCAATCGAGAGGCGATCGAGGCGCGACTTGTGGCAGAAAGAATTACATAACGAAACGGTAACGGGAGCGCTATAGTTGCAACACCGCGATGGGGCGGTGAACCCGACAACGAAGGCGTGTCAGTGGCGACAGCGCAGCATCCGCGACTACCGGGTGTGGGTCTTGCGCCCGGCGCGGTGCCACGGCCGATGCTGGCAACTATCGCGATTTTCGCTCTCGTCGGTGTGTTCGTTCTGAGTCCCGACGCGACTGCCGTCGAGGCCGCGAGCGCATTCAATTCCCTGCGAACCCCCGGACAAACGGGGTTCGTCGCTGGGCATCGCGGAGATAAGACCGGTGCTCCCGAGAACACACTCCCGGCACTCCAACTCGCGATGGACAGCAGCATCGAGTTCGTCGAGACCGATCTCCAGCTCACGTCAGACGGCGTCGTCGTGCTCATGCACGACTGGACGCTCGATCGCACGACGAACGGGTCTGGGCCCGTATGGGCGCACTCGTTTGACGAGCTCGCGGCACTCGATGCCGGCTCGTGGTACTCGGACGACTTTCGGGGTACGACGATTCCCACGCTCGACGAGTTTCTGTCGATCCTGCGGCCATCGGGCAAGAGTGCGATTCTTGAGCTGAAGGGGTCGTGGAATGCCGAGCAAGTCAAGATCGTGACGAGTCAACTCTTCTCGAGAGGCGTACACGATCGAGTGATTCTCGCGAGCTTCGATTTGTGGACGCTCAAGGCCTTGAGTGACGTTGCGCCGGGCATCCCGCGCATGATTATCACGCGAACCGTCGTCGGCGACCCCGCTCGATTGGCCGCTGCGTGCGGCGCGGTCGCGATCGTCACGAGTCAAGGGTTCGTACAAAGTGACCCGAGTGTTGTCGCGCGGATTCACGACGCAGGGCTCGGCGTGCTGTTGTACACGCTCAACGACCGATCGACGTGGACTCAAGCGGTGTCGCTCGGGGTCGATGGCATCATCACCGACAATTTGCACGAGCTTGGTCGGTGGCTATCGAGTGAGGAAAGCACGTCGGAAGAGTAGGGCGGCTAGAGGCGTTCGATGAGCGCACGATAGAAGGCGATGCCCCGCGCGAACGCCGCGACGGTAATCCGCTCGTTGACGGCGTGAAGGCTCGCCCGCTCGCTCTTGGTCATCTCGAACGGGCTGAACCGGTACGTGAATTCGCTGATTCGCGAGAAGTGCCGGCTGTCGGTCGCACCGAGCATGACGTAAGGCGCGACAATTGCGGTCGGAAAGATTGTGCTAATTGCCGAGCTCAACAAATCCCATGCGGCACCACTCGCCGGTGAGGCAGGGGAGGGCTCGTGGGCTTGGAGCACCTCGAACGTCACCTTGGGGTCGCGAACGGCAGTGCGAACGTGCTCGATCGCGCGAGCGACAGAACTTCCTACAGCGACGCGGATGTTGACGGTCGCGACGGCACGTTCGGCAAGCGCATTCGCCGCCTCACTCCCCGACAGCATCGTCACCGCCGCGGTCGTGCGAGTGACTGCATTGGTCTCGTCGCCCAACCGAGTGAACGCGATCAAGAGCGCCGGACGAGTCACCCGGTGGTTGCGCAAGAGCACACCAAAGGCCCCTCGAGCGTGCGCTCCGAGCGCTTCGAACATTGCGAAATTCGTGGCGGTGAATCGCGCGGGAAAGGGCCGAGCGGTGAGCCTGACGATTGCCCTCGCGAGTCGAGCCGTCGCCGTCATTCGTGGCGGAGTCGACGCGTGGCCGCCCTCTTGCGCGACACTCAGGGTGAGGTTGATGATGCCCTTCTCGCTCACTCCGACGACCGCGACGGGAGCGGCCACACCGGGAAAGACCTTCTCGACGACAGCGCCGCCTTCATCGAGCACGAGAGCGGGGCGAATCGAACGTGATTCAAGCACATCGACAATCGCGCGAGCGCCCGACCCCGACGTTTCTTCGTTGTGCCCGAGGCACAAGTAGATGTCCTTCGCGGGCACGAGCTCCGTCTCGAGGGCTGACTCGACAGCTTCAAACATGCACGCGAGTGCTCCCTTGTCGTCGAGCGTGCCGCGGCCCCACAGGATGCGATCATCGCCGGCTCCTGTGACGTCAGCCGCGAAGGGCGCGTGTGTCCAACCCTCAGGGGTCGCCGCGACAACGTCGTAGTGCGCCATGAGCACGGTGGGCTCGTCGTGAGAACGGCCAGGCCAGCGAAACATGAGCGAGTGCCCTGCGACAATCTCACGCTCGAGGCTCGAGTGCACGAGCGGGTACAAGCGCTCAAGTGTCTCGATGAATCGATCAAACTCCACCCACTCGGTGAGTGACTCGTCGTGGCGAGACACCGATCGAATCTGCACCAACTGACGGAGATTCTCGATCGCGACAGCGTGGTCCATGCATCGACTTTACCTAGCCCGGCTCCGTGCGATCCCGTAGCGTGTGATTCATGAATCGCAGGATGCTCGCTCTCGTCGCTGGAGCTGTCGTTGCACTTTCGCTCGCGGCGGTCGGGGCACCCGCCCTCGCGGCGGAACGAAGCAATGCGGCAGGGGTCGTGCTGGCAGGTCTCGACGACTTCGAATTCGAGTCGTTCAGTGCCGACTACTACCTCGATGTCGACGCCGATGGGCGCTCGACCCTGACGACCGTCGAGACCTTCGTCGCAATCTTCCCCGAGAATCAGAACCGCGGAATGCGGCGCGCGATCCCCGGTGACTACCAAGGCGCACCGACGGATGTCGCGATCGTTTCGGTCACGGACGAAACCGGTGCGGAGCGGCCGTTCACGGTCGAGACGGATGACGAAGGCTTCGTGCTCGTGACAAGCGCCGCAAACTCTTTCGTGAGTGGACGGCAGACCTACGTCTTCACGTACACACAACACGACGTGACGCGCTACTTCGCCGACACGAACGACGATGAGTTCTACTGGGACACCAACGGAACCGGGTGGTACCAATACTTCGGTAGCGTCGCGGCTCGAGTTCACGTGCCGACGGCGCTCGCGGCATCCCTCACGGGACAGACGGCGTGCTACCAGGGCTACGAAGGTTCGCAAACGCCGTGCGAACTCACGACGGAGCAAGAAGCCGAAGGCACCGTGGTGAGTACCGTCGTGCCCAACATCGCACCGTTCTCGAACGTCACTGTCGTCATCGGCTTCGAACCGAACACCTTTGTGCCTCGGGATGACTCATACCTCGGTTCGCCGGCTGCGATTTTGCAACTCATCGCACTACTGGGCGCATTCATCGCTCTCGTGTGGTCGATCGTTTTGCGCCGGACCGTGCTGGGTGACGGCAAGGGAAGACCAACCG
>JANOOQ010000380.1:0-2088 GCA_031421515.1 Leifsonia sp. | reverse complement strand
GACACTGTCGTGCAGCGCCTTCGCGTTCTTGCCGATGAAGCCCTTTGCGCGACCCCACTCGATCGAGTCGGCGAGCGCGACGTACGCTCCCGTGATTGCGGCTGTGCGGGTTCCGCCGTCAGCTTGCAAGACATCGCAATCGATCACGATCGTGTTTTCGCCGAGCGCTTTCGTGTCGATGACTGCTCGAAGGGATCGGCCGATGAGGCGAGAGATCTCGTGCGTGCGACCACCGATGCGACCCTTGACGGACTCACGATCCATACGATCGTTCGTCGAGCGAGGGAGCATCGAGTACTCCGCGGTCACCCACCCCTTGCCCTTGCCCGTGAGCCACCGGGGTACTCCGTTCGTGAAGGAGGCCGTGCACAGCACTTTCGTGCGCCCGAATGAAATGAGCGCCGAGCCCTCGGCTTGCTCGCTCCAGCCGCGCTCGATCGTCACGGGCCGAAGTTCGTTGGCTTCGCGGCCGTCGTGTCGGGTCATGGTGTCTCTTTTCTCGGGAGAGTAATGGCTCCCGTGTCGAAGTTCTCGACCCGAACAACTTCGGGTCCGAGAAAGCGGGTCGCGAGCTTTTTGAAGGCGGCCTTGTCGGGGCCTGTGGCCTCGAACGTATAACTCGGGCGAACTGATTCGCGACGATCGAGGTCGTGCTTGACCAAGGTGCGGTACACGTCAAAGGCAGTCTCGTCGGCACTCGACACGAGCGTGACCTCATCGCCCATGACGTACTGAATCGCGGCCGACATGAGCGGATAGTGTGTGCAGCCGAGCACGAGCGTGTCAATGTCTGCGCTCTTCAGGGGCGCGAGATACTCCTCGGCAGCCGCGAAGAGTTCAGCGCCGCTTGTGATTCCCGCCTCAACAAACTCGACGAATCGCGGGCACGCTTGCGTAAAGATCTCGATGTCGGATGCCGCGGCAAACGCATCCTCGTACGCCTTCGACTTGATCGTGCCGACGGTGCCGATGACTCCCACTCGGCGGTTCCTGGTCTGGCGCACCGCGGCCCTGACTGCGGGTTGGATCACTTCAAGCACGGGGATGCCGTAGCCATCCGTGAAGCGCTCGCGTGCATCCCGAAGCATCGCGGCAGACGCCGTGTTGCACGCAATCACGAGGAGCTTGACGCCTTGCGCAACGAGATCGTCCATGACCGCGAGCGCGAACTCACGAACGTCGGCAATGGGCTTGGGTCCGTAGGGCGAATTCGCCGTGTCGCCGACGTAGACGATCGACTCGCGCGGCAATTGATCGATGATCGCTCGAGCGACAGTGAGTCCGCCGACACCACTGTCGAAGACTCCGATCGGCGCGCTACTCACGAGTCGAGATTACTAGGCTCGTGCTACTTCAATTTCTCGTAGATCTCTTTGCACGTCGGGCATACGGGAAACTTCTCAGGGTCGCGACCCGGCACCCAGAGCTTTCCGCACAGCGCGCGAACGGGTTTGCCCGAGAGCGCCGACTCCATGATCTTGTTCTTGGGCGCATAGTGCGAGAATCGCTCGTGGTCACCCTCCTCGACTTGCTCGCGACTCAGCAGTTCCTCGAGTTCGCGATCGAGAGTGGATGTCCCGCCGCCGGTTACATCAGTGTCAGCCATGAGGCAATCCTAATTCTGCAGGGTAAAAGCGAGTAGCTCGGGAGCGCGCTTAGACAAGATCGCGCCGCCCCACGTCACGCCCCCGAGTATCGCGGCGAGCCCGCCGCCGATCCCGAAAACGAGGGTCGCGACGTGCCATGACGGCGATTCGGTCTCACCGAGGTACGCAAGGTAGAAGAGCGGCGCGCTCAAGATCACTGTCGCAAAGAACGACAAGGCCTGTACAAGCGATCCGGTTCCACCCGCCGATTGCGGCTGGTCGAACGGGCTGTCGCCGGGATGCACAGCGGGGTAGGGGAAGGCAGCCGAGATAACACTCGAAATCGCGAGACCCACGAAGAGCACGAACGCGGAAACCCCGATGAGTCCCGGCAGCGACGCCCAATTTCGTGTCACCACAACGGTCACGACACTTCCGATCGCGATTACGGGGACTCCGAGCATGAGGGGCGGGATCATCCGGCCCCACCGATCGGCCCTGC
>JANOOQ010000379.1:0-3876 GCA_031421515.1 Leifsonia sp. | reverse complement strand
CCGCATCGTCGCGGTCGGGCTCTTCGACGAAGACATCAAGCGCGGTCAAGACTGGGAGCTCAATCTGCGGCTGCGAGCTAGCGGTGGCACGGTGTGGTTCACACCCGAGCTCGAAGTCGTCTATCGGCCGAGATCGAGTTTGCGCAAGCTCGTGAGACAGTTCGTTGCGACGGGCATTTGGCGTGGGGAACTCGCGCGTCGGTTCGGTTCATCCATCCGCTACTTCGTGCCGCCGCTTGCCGTGCTCGGGGTGCTCGGCGGGTTGATCCTCGGGGTGCTCGGCGTTGCGACGGGTGTCGCGTGGCTGCTGCTCGGGTTCGCGGTTCCCGCGGTATACGCGGTGTTCGTCGTTGCCGCCGCTGTTGTCGCGGCGCGTGAGGGCCTGCGCGCGGCTCTGTGGTACCTCGTAGTCTTGCCGTGCATCCACTTTGGGTGGGGAATTGGCTTTGTTCTTGGATTCCTGAAACTCACCAGGAACATCACCGCTCACACGGGAAGGTGACGACGATGTCACTCGATGCTCGCCCCGCGCGACCCACCTCGATCGCTCAGCTGCGCGAGGTCACCCAACCGCCCGAAGTGCGATTACGCGCGAACGCCGAGCACTGGACGGCCTCGCTCTATCTGCGCGACCTCTCGCCGTATGTGACGTGGATGCTCCTGAAAACGAGCATCTCGGCCAACGGGGTCACGGGGCTCATGATTCTGGTGGGGTGGTCGACCGCTGCGGCTTTGCTCATTCCGGGGATTGGGGGAGCCGCCCTCGCCCTCGTGCTCGGCCAGTTGCAAATGCTCGTCGATTGCTGTGACGGAGAAGTCGCGCGGTGGCGCAACACTCGGTCTCCAGCTGGGGTGTTTCTCGACAAGGTAGGGCACTACTCGACCGAGGCGCTCATCCCCATTGCGCTCGGCATCCGGGCCGCGGGCTGGCCGCTCGAGTTTCCCGCAGACTTCGCGTGGACGACCGCGGGCTTCGCTCTCGCTCTCGTGATCGTGCTCAACAAGGCGCTCAACGACATGGTTCACGTCGCTCGCGCGAATGCGGGGCTAGAGAAGCTCAGTGACCGCAAGGGCGAGGCGGAACCGAGCCAGCGGATGATCGCGCGCCTTCGTCGGGCTGCGCGATTCGTGCCGTTCCACCGGCTGTACCACTCGGTCGAGCTCACGATGATCATCTTCGCCGCAGCCGTCGTGGGACTGTTCTTGCCGCCACTCGTCGCCGAGCGCTGGCTGTTGCTGATTCTGCTGCCGCTCGCGGTGCTGGCGCTCGTGGGCCACTTCGTCGCGATCATGGCTTCGAAGCGAGTGCGATCATAGGCCGGTTGAGTGCTCGCGGAGCGAGCGTATCGAAACCCCCGGCGCCGAAGGCCGTATCGAAACCAACCGTCGGCGTGGTCTCCCTCTCGCAGGGCACGCGGCCGGATGACCTCTCTCGCGGCCTCGCGAGCCTCGCCGCACAGACGGGCGTGACGCTCGACATCGTCGTAGTGGGCAACGCGTGGACACCGACGGGCATCCCGAAGGGCGTCAAAACCCTCGCCCTCCCCGAGAACCTGGGCATTCCCGCTGGCCGCAATCGCGGAGCGACAGAAGTCTCGGGCGACTACATCTTCTTTCTTGACGACGACGCGAGCATCCCGTCTCCCACGTTTCTCGCCGACGCGATCGCGAAGATCGAGGCCGACCCGACGATCGGGCTGCTGCAGCCTCGCGTCGTCGATCCGAGCGGCGTCGAGAATCCGCGGCGGTGGATTCCCCGAATCCGCAAGGGCGACCCTGAACACTCGAGCAATGTCTTCTCGGTGTGGGAAGGGGCGACCCTCATGCCGCGCGCGGTCTTCGACGCGATGGGCGGATGGGCCGACCCGTTCTTCTACGCGCACGAGGGAATCGAGCTCGCGTGGCGCGTCTGGGCCCAAGGTAAGCGCGTGCTCTACGCGGGCGATCTCGTGGCCAATCACCCCGCGATCGAGCCGACCCGACATTCGTTCTACTACCGGCTCAACGCGCGCAATCGGGTTTGGCTCGCGAAGCGCAACCTCCCGTGGGTGCTCGTGCCCATCTACGTGGGCACGTGGACGGGCATCCAACTCATCCGTTGGGTGAGGCGCCCGGCAGCCCTCAAGGCATGGTTCGGCGGCTGGGCCGCTGGCTGGCGCGAGAACCCGGGCGGTCGTCGCAGCATCAGATGGATAACGGTGTGGCGGATGACACGTGCCGGCCGTCCACCGCTGGTTTGATGGTCTCGGGAGGAACCAGTGCCATTACTGCATGACATCAAGACGGCGCGCGGAGTACTGCGAAACATCCTGCGCGCTCGCCGCAATCGGCGTGCCGTCGCGGTGCAGGGGCGCGAACATCCGCTTCCCGAAAACGGCTCGATCAAGATTGCCGTCTACTTCGCAGACACCAAGGTCAACCTCTACCAAGTGCGTCAGTGGTACGCGCCCCTCGCGGAACTCGCTGGCGATTGGCCCGTCGCGATCATCTCGCGCAGCCCGAGCGCCGTGCTCGCGTTGTGGCAAGAGTCACCCGTGCCGGCGGTCTATCTTCGGCGCATCACGGACCTCGAACACTTCGTGCACAGCCAGGACATCAAGATCGTGTTCTATGTCAACCAGAACGCGAAGAATTTCCAGATGTTCCGTTACGGGCGCATGTGGCACGTGTTCATCAATCACGGCGAGTCCGACAAGATGTACATGACGACGAACCAGTTCAAGGCGTACGACTACAGCCTCGTTGCGGGGGATGCCGCGATCGATCGTCTCTCGCACAAACTCTGGGACTTCGACCTCGCAAAGCGGGCGATCCCGATCGGCCGGCCTCAAGCGGATCACTTCGCTGGCGACCTTCCGTACACGCCCGACGATCGCACGGTCGTGCTCTACGCGCCGACGTGGGAGGGCGACCGAGAGGCGGCCGCCTACGGGTCAATCGCGTCGCACGGAGTCGCGCTCGTCGGGGCGCTCCTCGCGACGGGCAACCACCGGGTCATTTACCGCCCGCACCCTCGCAGCGGCGTTGTCGACGCCGAGTACAAGGCCGCCAACAACGCGATCATTGCCGCTATCGGGCGTGCCAACGCAGCCGACCCAACGGCGCAGCATGTATTCGACAATGGGCCGTCACTCGGCTGGCAATTAGTCGCGGCGGATGTCGCGATCACCGACATCTCGGCGATGGTCTACGACCGCCTCGCCACGGGTAAACCGCTCATCGTCACGCGCCCCGCGTCACCCCTCGCCGAGATCGACGAGGGCGGATACCTCGGGGCGTGCGAGTGGCTCGCCGCCGACGCGGCCGTCGACATCGTTTCGATCGCCGAGCGCGTTCAGACGGATATCGGCGCTCGCGAACGCCTCGAGTTCTGGGTCGAGCGGCACTTCGGCGACACGACGCCGGGGGAGGCGACGCGGCGGTTCCGCGCTGCGATCACGCATCTTGTCGAGGAGTGGGAGAAGAACAACGCACTCCACGCGGGCGACACTGTCGGCAGTGAGGGCGACCCGTTCGACGACGAGGACGAAGACGAGGCGCCGGGGTCGGAGTAGGTGCGCTGCCGCTCAACCTTCGTCGAGAGTTTGTGGGAATTCCGTCAGAAGGAGGATGATCGCGGCCCGCACTGACACTGCCTTCGCGTTGACTAGACGACCGGGGACGCTAATGATCAGGCGCTCGCTCACCGTAAATAGTTTGTCTGGCCGAGCAAAGCTGGTCCGCGCGAGGCCGCCGGTCGTGAAGTCGTTGTTGATGATTTCTACCGCCCGTGAACTGGAATAAGGCCGTGACGTTAACTGGCAAACGATTAGGTCGCCGTGGTCGGCCCGGGCTACGACCAACGCGGGACGTCGCTTTGCTGCAGAAAGATCCGAG
>JANOOQ010000378.1:0-2820 GCA_031421515.1 Leifsonia sp. | reverse complement strand
GCGAGCGCTCCCAGATTGCCCATTCCGAGGATCGGTAGATGCCTCGCTCCTCGAGATTCGCGCGCTCCTCGACAGCCTCGACGCGAGCCCGCTCACCCACAGCGATGGGCGCCAATTGGGAAGCAGCGCGATGTTCACTGCGATCATCCTGCCGCTCTATAACCAAGACAATTGGCAGTATTTGCAACAACTATTCACGACGGTGTTCCAAGGGGACGCGAGCTACGCGTTCGATCTCGCCGACAACTACAACGGCCGCAACGCCGACGGCACGTACCGCGACAATCAGCTGGAAGCCTTCATCAGCATCAACTGCCTCGACGCGCACAGCGACGGCAACCTCGAGCAAATGCAAGCCGAAGCGCTAGAACTCAAGCGCCTCGCGCCCGTGTTCGGTCCCCAAATGTCGTGGGGAGGAACGGGATGCCCGAACTGGCCGCTTCCGCCGAAGCGCGATCGCGAGCCGATCGTCGCTGCGGGCTCAGCCGACATCCTCGTTGTGGGAACCACGGGCGACCCCGCGACGCCCTACAAGTGGGCCGTGACCGTCGCGGAGACCCTCGAAAACGGTCACCTCGTAACGTACGACGGCGAAGGCCACACGGCATACAACAAGTCCAATTCGTGCGTGAATAAGGCCGTCGAGGACTTCTTGATCGACGGGGTTGTGCCTACCTCCGACCCGATGTGCTGAGATAAGATCAGGCTCGTGTTAACGGCATCTGCTCATCCCACTCGAATTGCACTTCTCGCGGCTACGTCGTCGCTCGTCCTGATGCTCACGGGGTGTTTCAACTTCGCGGGTATCACGGGCAACGGCGGCACGTCTCAACCGACGGGCGAGGATGTCGCCGCCGACCTAGCGCCGTACTACCACCAGGTTCTCACGTGGGCCGATTGCGACAACGGCATGCAGTGTTCCACGGCGATTGCGCCAATGGACTGGTCGAATCCGTCTACCGAGACCGACATCGAGCTGGCGCTTGTTCGCCAGCCCGCGACGGGAACGAAGATCGGTTCACTCTTCATGAACCCGGGTGGTCCCGGTGCGTCGGGTTTTGACTTCGTCTATGACAGCATCGACTACGGCGCGAGCGAAGACCTTCAAGCGAGCTTCGACGTCGTCGGCTGGGACCCTCGTGGTGTCGGGCGATCGAGCGCAGTCTCGTGCTACGACGGTGCGGGCCTCGATGACTTCATCTACGGCTTGCCGGATGCCCCTTCCGGCACGCAAGCGTGGATCGACGAGGTTACGCAGACGTCGATCGACTTCGGCCAAGCGTGTTTGGCGAAGACAGGCGAGCTGCTTCAATTCATCGATACCCAGAGCACGGTTCACGACCTCGACATGCTGCGTGCGGTCGTGGGCGACGAAAAGCTCAACTACTTCGGGTACTCCTACGGAAGTGACATCGGTTCGTACTACGTCGAGAACTTCCCAGACAAGGTCGGGCGGCTCGTCGTCGATGGCGCGACCGATTCCTCGATCTCGGTTTTCGAGGTCGGACTCGTTCAAACCAAGGGATTCCAGCTCGCGCTTGAGCACTACCTCGAGGCGTGCCCCGACCTCTTCGAGGACTGCCCATTCACGGGAGTGCTCGCGACCGACCTCGCAACGATTCGCGAGCTCTACGACCGGTACGACGCCAACCCCATCGCGGGCGTGGATGGACGCATGATGGATGCGGGCGTGCTCGATATCGCCATGAGCATGGCGCTCTATTCTCAAGACTCGTGGGAGTTCTTGAACGACTTGTTCTCAGAAGCCGCGGTTGGTGGGACTGATACGGCGTTCTTCCTCGCCGACTACTACTACGGTCGCGACGTCGACGGCACCTACCTCGACAATTCCCTCGAGGCATTCATCGCGATCTATTGCGTCGACTACCCGGCAGAAACAGACCCGGCCGTGCTCATCGAGCAAGATGCCTTACTTCGCGAGGCGTCTCCAACGACGTACCGACCTAGCCCACCGATTGGCGACGTCACGTGCATCAATTGGCCGTTCCAGTACACGGGGCCGCCGCTCACAACCCTCACGGGCGCGGGTGCACCCGACATTCTGGTTGTGTCGACGACGGGCGATCCTGCAACGCCGTACGAGTGGGGCGTCGCGCTCAGCGAGCAACTCGAGAGCGCACATCTCGTGACGTACAACGGCGAAGGCCACACGGCGTACACGGGTGGCGACAATTGCGTGACCGCGGTCGTCGACGACTATTTCCTCAAGGGAATCGTGCCCGAGAGCGACCCCAACTGCTAGCGGATGCCCTCAATCGAGTTCGAGCGAGCTTCGACGCGCTTGGCGCGCTTGACTGCGTCAAACGGCTGCTAATTCTCGGCTAAGCTTTTCTGCTGTGCCCCGGGGAAACTCGGGTGCGCCGCCTTAGCTCAGTCGGTAGAGCATCTCACTCGTAATGAGAAGGTCAAGAGTTCGATTCTCTTAGGCGGCTCACATTTCTTGTGCCCCCAATGCGGGACACGCCGTCGCAAATCGCCCCCAATTGTGGGGTGAAGTAGTACATTTCGCGGTCGCAAAGCTTGTGGAGCTTGCGAATCTGGTTCTACCGTTGCTCCAGGACACCAACAATCGGGGTAGGTGTCGGGGTGTATGGGGGTACACAATCATGAGACGTTTTGCGTTTCTAGGGGTGGTTGTAACAGCGGTGCTCGTTCTCGTTTTGCCCTTCGTAGGGGGTGGCGGACCGGGTCTCGCAGCGGTTGCTTTGGCAGAGTCGGGCTCGACACCGCCGCTCGCTTCCGTTGCCGCATCTTCTCGCGCGAATCAACCACAATCTTTACCCGCATCTTCTTTCGTGA
>JANOOQ010000377.1:0-2357 GCA_031421515.1 Leifsonia sp. | reverse complement strand
CGAGATCGCCCGGCGCCGCCGCGGCGGCGGCGCGAATGCTCGCGGCTTCTACGCCCGCTAGCCGTGCCAAGAGAGACACTTGCGCGAGACCCGCAACCGCGAGTTGATCACGCGGGTTTTGCGCGATCGCGGTTTCGTATTCGGCAACTGCGGTTGCAAAGTCGCCCGCGAGAATCGCGTCGTACGCCTCTTGGTGATGCGGCGGGAGCGGCTCTTCGACGGGCTCTGCAGCGTCTGCATCTGAGACGCTCAGGCTTCCCGTGACATTCTGTTGCGCCGCGAGCTGGAGCAATTGATCGAGCACGTCGCGTAGCTCGGTTTCAGCGAGCATCCCCGTGAAAAGTTGCATCGGCCTGCCCGCGACGACGGCCGCGACCGTGGGAACTTGCTGCACTTGAAAGGCTTGAACCAGTTGTGGGTTCGTCGTCGAATCGATCGTCGCGAGGGCGATTCGACCCGCGTAGCTCTCGACGATTGCGCCGAGCGAAGCAGCAACGCCTTGACCATAGAACTCCACAATCACGGGCACTATCGACGAGAGGTCGAGAATCTCCGTGAACGTTGCATCGGTTGCGGCTCGAACCGCGCCGCCCGATGCCGCTGCAGCCCCGTTCCCTATGGGGGGTCGCACTAGGGAGGACAAGTCGACTGCGCCTCGAAGGTTGGCGCCGCCGAGCGGGGCGTTGGTCATCCAATCTCCGATGCTTTGACGAGTCCTTGGCTATAGCCAAGTAGCACTATCTTTTCATCGCTTCCCGCTGGAGGAACATAGAAGAGCAATTGGTCTCCGTAGGTCGCAACGACGCCCTTCGTACTGATAGCCACCCCCGAGAGCGCCTTCACTTGCCCGGACGGGTTGACCGCGGCGCCAGCTTCGATGGGTTTGACGGTCGTCGTCTCGTAGAGGTGGACGGCAACGATTGCTCCCGCGCTGTTCGTCGCGAGCGCGATTTCTTGCGCTTCACCCATGAGGTGCCCAAACGTGACGCTCGCGGTTGTCGGCAGGGATGCCCGGATCGCCTTCTTCGCATCGAGCCCAACTGCACCACGAAGACTGTCACCCTCGGCCTCGAAGTCAAGGAACGCGCTCGACTCGACGTCGCGCTCAAGAATGTCTGCGTACGCGAGAGCGACCTCGGTCGGAGTGAACTTGAGCACGTTGCTGTCGGTCGCGAGCCTCGACGCGCCGACACTCGCTGGCGCGACATCCGGCAACACCGCCGCGGGCTCGAGCGTGATTGCGTAGGTCACTTTGTAGTCCGAGCGCGGGTCAGCTTGCTCGAGGAAGATTGCAATCGGCGGAATCGTCGCGTCTTTGTCGTCTTGGATGACGGCGAATACGGTTCGAGGCCACACGACGGTTTGCTGCGGAAGCGTGAGCTTCACGGGGCCATCGGGAATAGCCGCAAGCGCGGCAACTGTCCCATCGACGCCACGGATCTTGTAGTTCGCGAGCCTCAATTCGAGAGCCGCACCGTCGAAGCGTGTCGCGATGAGTTCGGCATCGCGGTCGGCATCTGCGATTTCCGCGATAGCGCTGATGCGCGCAACGATTCTTTCGACTTGGCGCACAGTCACGGCGGGCGGGTCTAGCTGCACTTCAGCGGGAGCCTCCGTCGCCTCAGCCGATGGAGCAACTGCTGCACCATCAAGGTCGGGCCAAAAGTCGGCGCTACACCCGCTCAAGGCAAGGGCGCCTACGAGCACGATCGGTACGGCGATCATGCCTCTGCGTCGACCGGATGCGGCAGTCTGCGTCGACTTGCGCGAGGTCTTGCGCCGAGCTTGCTTCGGCTGCTTCGGCGTCTTCGGCGTCTTTCGGCGCGGCCCGTGCGCCGACTTCATCTTGCTCGTCGCCCACAACAACAACCCGAGACCCAGCAAGAGCACAATTGCGCCGCCCGCGATGAGCGGTCCCGACCACGGGGTCGAATTGTCGAGGGGCCACGAAATCGCAATTGCGTCGGGCGCCGGTTCTACGCCATCCGCAGCGACGATGAACGAAATATCTTCTGGCACGTTGACCGTCAAGCTGAGCTCGTCTTCCTTGAGATAGTCGTCGAGCCACAAGTCGGATCCGTTGGGGTTGGGAAGCTCTGTCTCACTACCTCGCACGAGCGTGCTTTCGAGCTCACCGGACTCGGCGTCAAAGCTCACAAGCGTGTATTCGGCTTCGCCGAGCCACGCGAGCACATCTGTCGTTCGGCCGTAACCCGTGAAGATCTCGCCGTCGCCATTGACCTCAACCGTCTGGCTGCCCTCGAACGCATTGAGCGCCTCGCCGTCGATGATCGTGACGGCAGTCTCGGAGTCGACGACCGTCGATACCGTCACTTTGTCGGGCTCGGCAAGAATCG
>JANOOQ010000376.1:0-1702 GCA_031421515.1 Leifsonia sp. | reverse complement strand
CGCTCCGCGGCCGCGAGATCCATTTGGAGTCGCACGAGTCGTTGCTGCGGTCCGTCGTGGATGTCGCGCTCGAGTCGACGCAATGAGTGCCCTTCGGCGGACTGCGCCGCACCACGCGATGCGTTGAGGGCCATGACTTCGCGCTGCAGGGCATCCGACTTCCATGCCGAGAGAACGCCGCGAGCAACCAACCAGTGGATGGTCGTGAGGCCTCGCGTCACGAACGGCAAGGTGACGGCGAAGATGACGCCGAGCACGAAGAAAGCCAAATTCTCGACGAACATGCGGTCCGCGGTAGAAACGTTGGGTGCCCACCATATCCATCCGCCGATCGGCCCCTCCGGATTAGAGACGAAGATCCGCCAGAACCACCCCGTGAGGCCACCGAGCGCGACGGATACCCACGTGATTATGATCGACCAGCTAATGGTTGCGACGATGAAGTCGGTGACCATCGTGTGGAGCAAGTAGAGCCAATAGTGGCCGTTGCCGAGGACGGCGCGAAGCCAGCCGAGAAAGCCCGTGCGGGCGCGCTGGTCTTGCCACTCTGGCCCTTCGATTGCTGGACGGCCGACCCACCGCAAGAGCGACAGAGTCACTGTGCCGAAGCCACGCGAGACGTAGAGCGCCGCGATCACAAGAACTACCCCGATGAAGAACGTGACGACCGTGCCGATTCCGCCGCTAAAGAGGCCGATCGTGACGGCGAAGCCCGTAATCGCGATGGGAAAGGCGATCAGTAGGTAGGCGAGCTCCTTCGGAACGAGTCGCCACAGCGTGAGGTACTGGCGCCCCGGCGAGAGCGTGGGGGCGGATTCCGTTGAGAGTGATTGAGTCATGCTTCAAGCCTCGAGATTTTGTGTGGCGACGGGTATCCGGCTCCCCTCCGAATCGACGGTGGGGCTAACCCCCGTAGGTGAACCTTCCCGCGAGCAATGTCGCCGCCACGGGCATCCGTCGCAAGTCATCGCCCGATGCCGTGAACGGGTCGAGCTCCGTTACGACGAGGTCGGCGGGTTGCCCGATCTCGAGCGTGTTGCGTGTCGACGCCGCGAGCGCCTCTGCGTTCGAAATTCGCTGCTCCGGATGCCATGGCTCGCGCCCATCGCGCGCCCTCGATACAGCGGCAGAGATACCCAGCCAGGGGTCGAGCGGCGAGACGGGAGCATCAGAACCGAAACGCAGCGTCGCGCGCGCGTCGATCAAGCTGCGGAACGGGTAGCACCGGTCAGTGCGGCCCGCCCACAAAAGACCCGCGACATCGCGGTCGTCCATCGCGTGTTCGGGTTGCACGCTCGCCTCGACGCCGAGCGCTGCGAACCGCGCGTAGTCGCTCTCACTCAAGAGCTGCGCGTGCTCGATTCGACCCCCACCCCCGACCGTCTCGAATGCGTCGAGTGCGAGGGTGTTTGCGTGGTCCCCGATCGCGTGCACGTCGGGCAGGATTCCCGCGGCGCTCGACTTGCGCATGAGCGGAACAAGCTGCTCGGGCGGCAAGGTCAATTGCCCACGGCCTCCATCGGGGTATTCGCCGTGCGTGTATGCCGTTCGGGTATTGAGCGAACCGTCTGACAAGACCTTGAAGCGACCCATCGTGAGCAGTTCGCCGAAACTCTGGCCGGTGCGCAAGCCTTCAGCGATCGCGCGGTCGAGGTGTTGTGTATAGACCGCGAACTCGACTCGAAGCGCATCATGCCCGGCC
>JANOOQ010000375.1:0-11258 GCA_031421515.1 Leifsonia sp. | reverse complement strand
ACCTCGATGAATTGCGGGTTCAACACGAGCGGCTCGACTTTCCCATAGCGGTCGGTGACGGTGGCTCCCTTCGCGTCGAACTCAACCACTCCAATATGTCTGTTTTGCCGTCGGGCTTGCAGCTCGGTGACAACGACTCGCGCATCCTCGCCGTCGCGCTCAATCTCGCAAACGACGGAATCGCCGTCACCGTCGTCTCGAAAGACCTTCCCTTGCGCGTCAAGGCAGCGTCAATCGGTTTGGCTGCCGAGGAGTACCGTGCGGAACTTGCCGTCGACTCCGGCTGGACTGGCCAGGCCGAGATCGACTTGAGCTCGGAGCAAATGGCACAGCTCTACGACAACGAGCAATTGCACTCGCGCGCTGTGGAGGATCTCGCGATCAACACGAGCCTCATCATCCACTCGGATCGGGGATCGGCTCTCGGTCGAGTCTCAGGGCGCGGCGAACTCAAGCTCGTTCGTGGCGACCGCGACATCTTCGGGCTACACGGCCGCTCGGCGGAACAGCGGCTCGCGATCGACCTCTTGCTTGATCCCGAAGTCGGGATTGTTTCGCTTGGCGGTCGAGCCGGCACAGGCAAGTCGGCGCTCGCGTTGTGTGCTGGGCTCGAGGCGGTGCTCGAGAAGCAACAACATCGCAAAATCATGGTGTTCCGTCCGCTCTATGCCGTCGGTGGGCAAGAGCTCGGATTCCTTCCTGGTGACGCGTCGGAGAAGATGAATCCGTGGGCGCAAGCCGTGTTCGACACTCTCGGGTCGGTCGTCTCGCAAAACGTGCTCGACGAAGTGATCGAGCGCGGATTGCTCGAAGTGTTGCCCCTCACGCACATTCGTGGGCGCTCACTACACGATGCTTTCGTGATTGTGGATGAAGCCCAATCCCTCGAGCGCAACGTGCTCCTCACGGTGCTCAGCCGCATCGGGCAGAACTCTCGCGTTGTACTCACGCACGATGTTGCCCAGCGGGACAACTTGCGCGTCGGTCGACACGACGGCGTGGCATCCGTCATCGAAACACTCAAGGGCCACGCGCTCTTTGCGCACATCACTCTCACGAGGTCTGAGCGATCGGCGATCGCGGCTCTCGTCACCGAGATGCTGGAGTCCAACGAGCTCGCTTGACAATAAGTCAAATTGTTACCGCGAGAGCGTCAAACCTTGGATGCTTTCGCGTTAGACGACGTACTCTCGATGTGTGAATTCGTTGTTTGGAATTCTGGCGCTCTCGCTAGGACTGCTTCTCGTGTGGGGCGTCTTCGCGCCTCGCGCACAGTGGCGCGCCCTCGCCGCATGGAGCGTGAGTGACCCGCACAAAAACGAGCCGGGTGGTGCCGCATACGGCTGGCGCCGGTTCATGTCGGCACTCGGCGCGCTCGGTCTCGGCACGGTCGTGATCGCTACGTCCACGGCGGGCCTATTCGACGTCAAGCGAACGATACCCGAGCCCTCCATTATTCAAACCATGTGGGGTTCGCCCGAGCCCGACGTCGTGAATCGCGTCGTGAAGCCGAACGCCGTGATACCCGTCGGACTCGTCGAGTTTCCTGTGCTCGACTACCAGCAGTTTGGTGAAGAGGGGCTGCCCAACTACCTCGCGGCGCTCGACTACTACGAATACCTCGGTCAAGACGCTCCCCTGGGGTACATCGGGGGACTCCCCGATGTCGGGTACTCAGGTGTCGATCGCTCGGACCTCGTCGTGCACGTTCGAGGACCGATTCTGTGCATCCCCCGCGCAGCCGTTGTAAGAGAGACGGAGGAGACTGTTCAGATTGCGATCTACTACGGACTGCCCAACGACCCCGCGGGCGCGCCTGTCGATCACACGCTCGGTTGCCCAGTGGATGCCACGCTCACAGCGTCATTGCTCATTCCGCTTGAATTGCGCGCGCCCGTCGGCGCCCGCACCGTGCAGACTCTTGAAGGCGCGGACCTTTCTCGAGTTCTCGTGCTGTTCGTGCCAGCGGACTAACTGCGCAGCGGGCCTAGCCCGGGCGCGTCATCGACATGACGTCGAGCGCCACGTCGAGTTGCTCGAGCGTGACTTCTCCGCGCTCAACGAAGCCCAAGTCGATGACTGCTTCGCGCACCGTCATGCCGTGAGCGACCGAGTGCTTTGCGATTTTCGCGGCCGACTCGTACCCGATGATCTTGTTGAGCGGGGTCACGATCGCGGGCGACGATTCGGCTAAAGCTCGAGCGCGCACGAGGTTTGCCTGGAGGCCGTCGACGGTCTTGTCGGCGAGCGCGGTTGACGAGTTTGCGAGAAGTCGAATCGACTCGAGAAGCGCAGTGCCCATGACGGGAATTGCGACGTTGAGTTCGAAGCTTCCGGATGCTCCAGCCCACGCGATTGTCGCGTCGTTGCCGATCACTCGCGCGCACACCATGAGCACGGCCTCGGGAATAACGGGATTCACCTTGCCGGGCATGATCGACGACCCGGGTTGCAGGTCGGGGATGTGCAATTCGCCGAGTCCCGTGTTGGGGCCGGAGCCCATCCAGCGTAGGTCGTTGCAAATCTTCGTGAGGCTCACGGCGATGACGCGCAGCGCACCAGACGCCTCGACGAGACCGTCGCGCGCGCCTTGCGCTTCGAAGTGGTCGAGCGCCTCGGTGATCGGGAGCTTTGAGTCGGCCGCGAGTACTTCGATGACGCGCTGTGGAAAGCCCAAGGGAGTGTTGATTCCCGTGCCGGTCGCAGTGCCTCCCAGTGGCACTTCTGCGACGCGCGGGATCGTCGACGTGATTCGGTCGATACCGAGTCGAATTTGGCGAGCGTAGCCAGCGAATTCTTGCCCGAGTGTCACAGGTGTGGCATCCATGAGGTGCGTGCGGCCGGCCTTGACGGCGTCTTTCCACAAAGCAGCCTTGACGTCGAGTGCAGCCGCGAGGTGTTCGAGCGCGGGGATCAAATCGCCGAGAAGTGCGCCCGTGACCGCGATGTGCACCGAAGTAGGAAACACGTCGTTTGAGCTTTGCGATGCGTTGACATGATCGTTGGGATGCACGGGCGCGCCGAGCGAGTCGCTCGCTAGTCGAGCGAGCACTTCGTTCATGTTCATGTTCGACGAGGTGCCCGAGCCAGTTTGGTACGTGTCGACGGGGAACTGGTCGTGATGGTTACCCGCAATGAGCAAGTCTGCTGCACCAACTACCGCGCTCGCGATGGCCTTGTCGATAACGCCGAGTTCGCCATTGACGATCGCGGCAGCGCGCTTGATTCGAGCGAGCGCGACGATTTGCGCTGGTTCGAGGCCCGACCCCGAGATGGCAAAGTTCTCGACCGCACGCTGCGTTTGTGCGGCATACAGCGCATCGATCGGCACTCGAACTTCGCCCATCGTGTCGTGCTCGATGCGAAACTGCGGTTGCTGTGCGGCAGGGGTGCTCACGGCGCTGTGTGTCCTTTGCTTGAGGTCTTGGGCTTAGACCGAACCAACGATGACGTCGGGGACGGCTCGACCCTCGAGCAGGCGATAGTTCGCGCCCACTACTGCCAGCGTACCCGCGGCGATAGCGTCGCTAATGAGCTCCGACGCTTCAAGAAGCTCCGCGATCGTGTCGCGAAGGTGCTCGCGGCCGACCTCTTGAGAGTCGATCGAAGCGGGATCCAAGACGCCGTCCGAGCGACCGACGCGTCGAACAGCAGGAATGATCTTCGAGATGAGCGACTCGATATGTGGGGGGAGCGGAGTCGCTTCGGGGCCTTGCGAATCGATCGCAGCCAGCACAGCCCCGCACGCGTCGTGGCCGAGCACAACAATGAGGGGCACGTCGAGCACCCCGACCGCATATTCGAGCGAGCCGATGACCGAGTCCGAGATGATTTGCCCGGCATTTCGCACGACGAACAAATCGCCGATGCCCTTGTCGAAGATGATCTCGGCCGCGAGGCGGGAGTCGCTGCAACCAAAGAGTGCGGCATCCGGTGATTGCTTGAGCGCGAGCTCTTCACGACGTTCGACGTCTTGACGTGGATGCAGCGGGGCTCCCGAGACGAACCGCTCGTTGCCCCGCAGCATCTCTTGCCACACTTTCGCGGGCGTGCGGCGCGTGCTCATGGTGCCTTCAAATCGAATGTGATGGATGCCGCGAGCTCGTCGAACTCGGCGGTCGGTGCAGTGCCGTGCAGCACGATCGTGTATCCGCTCGTCTCGGTCGACATGGAATACGCGTGGTTGCCCGGATCCTCAGAATCGCGCTCGTCGTACACGTCCCAGCGAATGCCCTCGATCGTCACGACTCCCGTCATCGACGCATCGTCGAGAACGGTAGCCAACCACGTGTCGTTTGCGCCGATTCCCTGATTGAGCGCGATGAACTGGGTTGTCGGGGTGATGAAGCCGACGTACCAGGTCGGCACGGCCGCGACCGTTTCGAATCGCGCGGCATTCGCCGACCATCCGGAATCAAGAGTGGGCACCACTAAAGGTGCATCCGCGTCGGGTTGCGCTTGCTCGGCAGTCGCGACGTAGTCGACACCGGGGCTCGGCGCGGGGTCTGGCCTCACGACGACGACAACGAGAAAGAGCACGACGCCGAGCGACGCGATGAGAGCGACGACAAGGTTGAAGATGGTTTGCCCCGCGCGGTGCTTTCGAGAGGTTTCCGCTTTGCGCTGTGTGACTTCGTCTGGTGTCTCGGGGCGCCCGAGTTCGGCGACGATAGCGGGTTGTTTCGCCGCAACCATTATTCGGTCGCGGCCGATCGCGCGGCCTCTAGTCGGGCTTTCGCCCCGACGAGCCACTCTTCGCAGCGGCCCGCGAGAGCTTCACCACGTTCCCACAACGCGAGCGACTCCTCGAGGCTCGATGAGCCCTGTTCGAGCTCAGCGACGACCTTGATGAGCTCGTCGCGCGCTTGCTCATATGTCAAGTCGCTCACGGTCGTTGCTTGAGTTTCTGCCACGCTTTGATTCTATCCGGCGTCAACTGTCGCTGCGATCTTGCCATCCCCAACTGTGATGGTGAGGGCAGTGCCGCTGGGAGCATCGTCGACCGAGCGAAGCGCAGTGCCGTTGGGCAATTGTGCGATCGAGTATCCGCGCGCCAGGGTGCGCTGCGGCGACAGCGCGCGCAATTGAGCGGTGAGTTCGCGAACTCGCGTGTGCGACCGCTCGATGGTGAGTTCAACGAGTTCGCTACTGCGCGAGACATAACGAGAGAGGTCTTGAGCGCGAGAGTCGACGATCCACGCCGACGTCGCTAGAGCGGGCCGAGAGCGCAGTTGCCCGAGCTTGTCGACTTCGAGCGAGATGCGCTGGGTCATCCTCAAGCGCAGCGTGGACTTCGCCTGCTGCACTCGCGAGAGTTCGTCGGCAACGTCGGGCACTACGCGCTTCGCGGCATCTGTCGGCGTGGATGCCCGCAGATCAGCCACCTCGTCAAGCAAAGGCCGATCGGCTTCGTGTCCGATCGCACTCACGATGGGCGTCGCGCATGCCGCAGCCGCACGCAGCAGTCCCTCGTCGCTGAAGACGAGCAGGTTCTGAAAGTCGCCTCCACCGCGAGCGACGATGATGACGTCGACCTCGGGGTCGGCGTCGAGTTCGCGGATCGCGGCAGTTACTTCTGCTGCAGCGCGGTCGCCTTGAACCGTCGCGTGCACGACGCGAAAGTTCACGGCCGGCCAGCGCAATTGCGCGTTACGAAGCACATCTTTCTCGGCGTCGCTGTCTTTGCCCGTCACGAGTCCGATGCAGTGGGGCAGAAACGGCAACGGCCGCTTGTGGTCGAAGAGACCTTCGGCCTTGAGCTTTTGACGCAAACGCTCGAGTCGCTCGAGCAGATCACCGAGCCCGATGTGCCGCATCTCGAAGACTTGCATCGAGAGCGATCCGCCCTTGACCCAGTAGGTGGGTTTGACGAGAGCGACGACGTGATCGCCTTGCTTCAAATCGTCGGGCAGCTTCGCTTTCACGGATGACCAAATGTTGAACGAGATCGTTGCGTCGACCTCAAGGTCTTTGAGCTTGCCGTAGACGTTGCCGCCCGACACTCCCCATTGTGCGATCTCTCCTTCGACCCAGGCAGAACCTAGGCGTTCGACCCAGCCCTTAACCTTGGTAGAGAAAACCGAGACGGGCCAGGGTGCGTCGACCGTGGTCGGCGGATCATCCGCTGCCATAGTCACCTTCCCGTCAACACTCGCCGCGTAGAATCGGCTTGTGAGCACGATCTCGAACGGCAATGTGGTTTCGCTTGATTTGCCGCGGATGCCCGCCCTGCGGAACAGGCTAAAGGATACCCCTGTCGCGGGGCCCAAGAAGGTGCTGCTCGCCGCCCCTCGCGGCTATTGCGCGGGCGTGGATCGAGCCGTCATCGCGGTCGAGAAGGCAATCGCCAACTATGGCGCTCCCGTCTATGTGCGCAAGCAGATCGTGCACAACGTTCACGTCGTGTCGACTCTCGAGAAGAGCGGCGCCATCTTTGTCGACGAGGTTGATGAGGTTCCCGAGGGTGCCCACATCGTCTTCAGCGCGCACGGTGTCTCGCCCGCTGTCGTAAAGGGAGCCGCGGATCGCCACTTGCACGCGATCGACGCGACGTGCCCGCTCGTGACGAAAGTGCACCGCGAGGCAATGCGATTCGCTCGCGACGATTTCGAGATTCTTCTCATTGGCCACGACGGCCATGAAGAAGTCGAAGGCACGATGGGCCACGCGCCCGAGCGCACGACGCTCGTCAACAGCCCGCTCGAGGTGCCGAACATCGTCGTGAAGAATCCCGATCGACTCGTGTGGCTCTCTCAAACCACCTTGAGCGTCGACGAGACGATGGAGACGGTTCGACTCTTGCGCGAGCGATTCCCGACCCTGCAAGACCCGCCGAGTGACGACATTTGTTATGCAACTCAAAACCGTCAAGTCGCGATCAAGAAGGTTGCGGCCGAGGCCGAGCTCGTCATCGTTGTCGGCTCGGCCAACAGCTCCAATACCGTACGGCTCGTCGACGTGGCACTTGAGAGCGGCGCTCGCTCCGCGTACCGCGTGGATTACGCGAGCGAGATCAGGCAAGAGTGGCTCGACGGTGTCGCAACCGTCGGAGTCACGAGCGGGGCATCCGTTCCCGAAGTTCTCGTGCAAGAAGTGCTCGATGATCTCGCTGACGCAGGCTTTAGAGACGTGTTCAACGTCGTGACAGCCGAGGAAGACCTGATGTTCTCTCTCCCGAAGGAGCTGCGTACCGACGCGGATGGCAATCCCGACGATCGTGGTCTGGGTGGGCGCGTAAGGCAGCTCGATTGGCAGCGCGGCAATGACTGACCCGCGACCTGAGCCGCGTTATGGCCAGTACTCGGATGCACCGCTCCCGCCGACTCCGGCACCGGTCGAGTACGCTCCACCCGTCATACCCGAGCGCAAGCGCCGCAACTGGGACGTCGCGCTCACCGCCGCGCTGCTCTTTCTCGCGGTCTACGACGTCGTTGCGGGATTCTCGGGGTTCGTGCAGCTGGGCACGGTGCTCAGCGACGCTTTTGAGCAACAAGGCATCGACGCGTTCTCGTCGTTCGAGCTTGCCGCGACCATGGGTGTCGTTATCAATATCGCGCGTATTGTGGTTCTCGCGATCGTCATCGTTGTGTCCCTCGCTCGGCTGTCGCGCAACCGAATCGCTTTTTGGGTGCCTCTCGCGGGTGGACTGCTCGCGGGCCTCGTTGTCTTGGTGTGCATTCTCGTTGTCATCCTCGCGGACCCCGCGCTGCTCGAATTTGTAAATAGCCAGCAGTCGTAGGGTTGTCGGGAGTGGTCGGGGGCCAGCTATGCGCGTAGCGGTTCTTCCACGTGATGTCGCGGCGCGGCTCATCACGCGCGCGACGGCTCGAGGGGTCTGGGCGGCGAACGCGGCGAATCTAGCGCTGACAATCGGGTTGCTCGTGGACTTTGGTGCGTCTCGCGCGGTTGTGAGCGATGTCGCGGCGCCGATCGCGATCGTGTGTGTAATGCTCGCGGGTGCGATCGCTGCGGGATTCACGGCTCGTCCCGCGGTAGTTGCGGCCTTTCTCGTTGTGGCTGCGTCGGGAGCCGTCGCGTATCAACTCTTTCTCATCGATGCGTACCCTGCGATCGCGGACGACGGATACTTTCTGCTCAATCGACCATCGGTCTCGCTCATTCTTGTCGCGGTCGGCTACACGACGTGGCTCATCGGACTCGCGTGGATTCTCATCGGCTTTCTCACTGCCACGACCGTGAGTGTCGCGGTCGCAATGCTTTCAGGGCTCGATTTCGCAATAGGAGCCGGGCCGACCATTGTGCTCGTTGCGTACGTCTCGGTGTACATAGCTCTCGCGGGAATTCAAGCGGCGCGGCGCGAGCCCAACCTCGACGCGCTTGAGGAGGCAACACGTCAGCTTGGGTTCGAGGAGAAACTCCGGGCTCGAGCGATAGCCGTCACTCACGACACGTTGCTCAATGACCTCGCAATCGTCATGAATGCACCGTCCGACTTGGATGCCCGCGCGCGCGACCGCTTGCGAGCCGACATCGCGACACTTCGAAGCGCCGAGTGGCTCACTCACGCGGCGGATACCTCGGTAGAGGTTGACGAACTCGACATCGAGCTGCGCAACCGACTCGTCAAACTCATCAGCGATTTCCAGTGGCGCGGCCTTACCGTCAACGTGACGGGCAGTAGCACGAGCGTATTGAGACTCGCACCAGAGGTGACGAGTGCAATCGTCGAGTCAATTGGTACGTGTCTCGAAAATGTGCTCAACCACTCCGGCGCGACGCTAGCAGATGTCGATCTCGCCTTCGCCGACGACGCACTTACCGTCATCGTCTCAGACCAGGGTGTCGGGTTCGACGTCGATGCCATCGCTCCCGATCGATTGGGTCTGAGCATCTCGGTCGTCGAGCGGATTCGCGCGATCGGCGGAACGGCCAAGGTGTGGTCATCCGTTGGAGCCGGCACGTCGATTGTGATGCGCGTCCCCGTTCCGCCCACCGAGACGGCGCGTGAGGAGTCGACTCATGGCACGGCGTGATCAGGCGTTCGCTGTCTCGGCCCAACAGCTCGATCCGTTGAGTTGGTTCACTCGACCGCTATTGCCGTTTGCCTTAGCGGTCGTCGTGCTCGTTTACGGCGCGATTGCGTCGGCCGTGACGTGGGACACGTCTCCCCAGCCGTGGCTGCAACCTGTCGCGGTCGTGCTGTGTGCGGCATCCTGCGGCATCGTCTATCTCGCAAGCCAGCCCATGCGACAACCCATGGGGCTCGTGACGGGATCACTCGTCTTGGCGATTGCGATCGTCGCGGTGCAAATTTCGGCTATCGGGTATTCGCAGGAGGGTATTCGACTCGAGCAGTGGTGGGCACCTTCGGGCCTCACGGTCGTAATTGTGAGCCTCGCGCCCTATCTGCAGGCAAGCCGCGTACTCGCGCTTGGGCTCTCTGCGACGATCGTGTCGGTCTCGCTGTCGTTGCCCCTCCTGGGCTCCGCGACCGACACGTGGGGCATCGTCGGGAGTGCGATCGTCGTCGCCTACCCCGCAATTCTCGGACTCGCCGCGACCGTCACTTTCTCTTTCGTCATCGTGCGAACCATGCATCCCTTGATTGAAAGCCGATCGCGGAGCCTCATCGTCGGTACCGAGTTGCGGGATGCCGCGGCAGAACTCACGGAACGTGCCACCCTCGCGCGGCTCACGGCTCGCGCGGCACCGTTCCTCGAATCAATCGCGGACTCGGGCCGCGTTTCGCCCGAGGACCGCGCGCTCGCTGGCCAGCTCGCTCGACGATTGCGCGATGAACTCGTCACTCAATCCAGCGTGAGCTGGCTCGACTCAATCGCGAGCAGATCGCGGCTCGTCGTGGTCGATCCAGATCGTCGAGCGCGCCGGATGAATAACGCCCAACGCTCGACACTCTTGGGTCTCTTGCAAGCGATCATTGACACGCCAGGAACCGACAACGAGTCACTCATGATTGAGCTTCGCAAAGGCCCCGACGGGTCAACCGCAGTTGGTGTGAGCCTCGACATGGCGCTGCCAGAGGGCCGCCGAATCATGCACCTCGCGCCCTACTATCTCACTCTAAAAACGGCCGTCGACGATCTGACCGTCGGTCGCGACGGCATCTCGTTTCGGATTTCTCGCGAGAGCTAGTTGCCCGAGTGGCCGGCTGAGCCGAGCTGCTTCGTGGCCTCGACAACGCGCGCCGCCATGGCGGTCTCGGCGATCTTGCCCCACGCGCGCGGGTCATAGACCTTCTTGTTTCCGACTTCGCCATCGACCTTCAAGAAACCGTCGTAGTTGCGAAGCACGGTGTCAGCAATCGAGCGGCTGAATGCGTATTGCGTGTCTGTGTCGAGGTTCATCTTGATGACACCGTGCGACACCGCGATCGCGATCTCGTCGTCGGTCGATCCCGACCCGCCGTGGAACACGAGGTCGAGAGGCTTTGCGCCCGTGCCGTACTTGGCCGAAAGTCCCGCTTGAATCGTGCCGAGCAATTCCGGCTTGAGCTTCACGTTGCCGGGCTTGTACACGCCGTGCACGTTGCCGAACGTGAGGGCAGCCATGTAGCGCCCCTGGTCACCGAGGCCGAGTGCCTCGACGGTTGCGATCGCGTCATCGAGGCTTGTGTAGAGGTGCTCATTGATGTCGTGGCTCACACCGTCTTCCTCGCCACCGACAACGCCGATTTCGACCTCGAGTATCGCGTTGATGGCCTTCATGCGCGGCAAGAGGGCCTGAGCGATTGCGAGGTTCTCGGCGAGCGGCACGGCCGATCCGTCCCACATGTGGGACTGAAAGATTGGGTTGCGACCCGCCTTGACCTCGGCCTCTGACGCGGCAATCAGCGGGAGCACAAATCCGTCGAGGGCATCCTTGGGGCAATGGTCGGTGTGGAGCGCGACAGTGACGGGGTAGTTTTTGGCGACCTCGGTCACGAATGCCGCGAAGGCGAGTGCTCCGGATGCCCGTGCCTTGACGGTCTGGCCCGCGAAGTAGTCGGCGCCACCCGTTGTCACCTGAATGATCCCGTCGGAACCCGCTTCGCTCAACCCCTGCAGGACCGAGTTGATCGTGGACGACGACGACACGTTGATCGCAGGATACGCAAAGCCGCGTGTCTTCGCCTTGTCGAGCATTTCGGCGTATTGGTCTGGGGTGGCAACGGGCATTGCAAGTCTCCTTGTGCGGTGGTGGTAGCGGTGAAAGTCTAGCCATCGCTCGCGCGCGCCGTCGGGCGATAGGCTTGAGACCGCGTTGGTTCCCCAGGCGAACCCCACCACAGCGTCCCGCCC
>JANOOQ010000374.1:0-7446 GCA_031421515.1 Leifsonia sp. | reverse complement strand
CTACTCGCTCATCGCAGTGCAAGGGCCGCACTCGCGTGAGATCGTCGCAGCGACCATGGGTATTGCGCACCTCGACGTGCCGCTCGACGAGCTCAGGTTTTACTGGACCACTGCGGCCGCCTTCGACGGGCTCCCGCTCCTGATCGGTCGCACGGGATACACGGGTGAAGACGGCTACGAGCTTTACATTCGGGTGGATGTCGCGGCAAGGCTCTGGAGCGCACTGACAACAGCGGGCGTGCCGTTCGGACTCGTGCCGGCTGGCCTCGCGAGCCGCGACACTTTGCGGCTCGAGGCCGGCATGCCGCTCTACGGGCATGAGCTCTCGCTCGACACTTTTCCCGTGCAAGCGGGCCTCGGCCGCGTCGCCAATCTCACGAAAGATTTCGTCGGTCGCGCTGCGATCGAGGCCGGCCCGAGCGAGAGGGCTCGCGTGCTCGTGGGCCTCGTCGCGGAGGGAAAGCGCGCGGGCCGTGCGGACTACCTCGTGTATTCCGGCGACACCGAGGTTGGCGTGATCACGAGCGGGGCACTGTCTCCCACGCTCGGCTATCCCGTCGCGATGGCTTACGTGAATCCTGAGTTCAGCGCAGTCGGTACCGAGATACAGATTGATGTGCGAGGGTCGCGAGTGCCGGCATCCGTTGTGTCCTTGCCCTTCTATAAGAAAGAGAATCATGGCTGACAAGATGAACCTTCAGTACACGGCCGAGCACGAGTGGGTGTTCGTGGATGGCAGCGTCGCCACGGTCGGTATCACGGCGTACGCGGCGGAGAAACTTGGCGACATCGTCTTCGTCGACCTGCCTAAGGTCGGCACGGCGATCGCAGAGGGCAAAGTCGTGGGCGAGATCGAGTCGACGAAGTCCGTGGGCGAACTCTATGCCCCCGTCAACGGAACCGTCGTCGAAGCAAACGCTGCCGTCGTCGCGAGCCCCGAGCTCGTCAACAGCGACCCGTTCGGCGAGGGCTGGCTCATCAAAGTCGAGTTCGAGGCGCTCCCCGCGCTCCTGAGCTTCGACGAGTACACCGCGTTGACAGGAGAGTAGTGTCCGAACTTTTCGCTGACCGCCACATCGGAACGGATGCCGCGAGCCAAGCCACCATGCTCGCCGCCGTCGGCTACGCCTCCGTCGAAGATCTCGTGAACGCGGCCGTGCCGCCGAGCATCCACGTCGCCGCTGCCGCGAACCTCCCACCTGCGGCAACGGAGCGTGACGCGCTCGCCGAGCTGCGCGTTCTCGCGTCGAAAAACACCGTGCGCCGGTCGATGATCGGGCTTGGCTACTACGACACCATCACGCCCGCCGTGATCAAGCGCAACGTGCTCGAGAACCCGAGTTGGTACACGGCCTACACGCCCTACCAGCCCGAGATTTCGCAAGGTCGGCTCGAGGCAATCATAAACTTCCAGACGATGGTTGCGGATCTCACTGGGCTCGCGACGGCGAACGCTTCGATGCTCGACGAGGGAACGGCCGTGGTCGAGGCCATGCTGTTGGCGCGCCGAGCATCCGGAAGCGCTTCGAACACCTTCATCGTCGACGCCGACGCGTTGCCTCAGACGAAGGCTCTGCTCGCGAACCGGGCGGAGGCGCTGGGGATTGACTTGGTTGAGGTCGACTTTGGTGCGTTGGGACCGAGCGAGCTCAGCTCGCTCGGCGCTGGCGTCGCAGGATCGCAAGGCGATCCCCTTAGCTCCAGCGCGCGATCGAAACCGCTGCCCGAAGCATTCGGGGCCTTCATCCAATACCCCGGCGCATCCGGCCGCATCGTCGACCCCTCGGGCGTCATCGCCGAGGTCAAGGCTGCCGGCGGGCTCGCGATTGTCGCGGCCGACCTCCTTGCACTCACCCTCATCACGTCTCCAGGCGAGCTCGGCGCGGATGTCGCGGTCGGCACGTCACAACGCTTCGGAGTGCCCATGGGCTTCGGTGGCCCCCACGCGGGATACATGGCGGTCGCAGCCGGACTCGAGCGCCAACTTCCCGGTCGCCTTGTCGGCGTCTCGCAAGACGCGGCAGGCCACGCCGCGTATCGGTTGTCGTTGCAAGCGCGTGAGCAGCACATCCGTCGCGAAAAGGCCACGTCGAACATCTGCACGGCTCAAGTGCTGCTCGCCGTCATGGCGTCGATGTATGCGGTCTACCACGGCCCCGACGGACTCAAGCGGATCGCTCAGCGCGTGCACGATCGCGCGCTCGCGTTCGCAGCCCGAGCGGGCGTTGAGGGTGACTTCTTCGACACGATCGAGGTGTCAGTTCCTGGGCGCGCCGAGAAAATCGTCGCGGATGCACTGAGCCGCAACATCACGCTCTGGAAGGTCGACGGCGACACCGTGCGCTTGAGTTTCGACGAAACGAGCGCGGACGGCTCGCTCGATGCCGACCTCGACGAGATCTTCGGGTTGACGTCCGTCGACGGCGCCGAAGTCAAGGCCGGTCGAGTAGCGACGAAGTCGGACCCTGCCGGTCGAGTAGCGACGAAGTCGCGTATCGAGACCCGCAAGACCCCCTTCATGACCCACCCCGTTTTCAACACGCATCGCAGCGAGACCTCGATGATGCGCTACCTCAAGTACCTCGCCGACAAGGACTACGCGCTCGACCGCGGCATGATCCCGCTCGGTTCGTGCACCATGAAGCTCAACTCCGCAACCGAGATGGAGGCAGTGTCGTGGCCGGAGTTTGCGGGCATCCACCCCTTCGCACCGGCCGGTGACGTCGAGGGATATCTCACCCTCATCGACCAGCTTGAAACGTGGCTCGCCGAAGTGACGGGCTACGACTCCGTCTCGCTTCAACCCAACGCGGGCAGTCAGGGCGAGCTCGCGGGCCTCCTCGCAATTCGCGGCTATCACCGCTCTCGGGGTGATGACTCGCGCACAGTGTGTCTCATTCCCTCAAGCGCCCACGGCACGAACGCGGCGAGCGCCGTGCTCGCGGGAATGCGCGTCGTAGTTGTCGCGTGTGATGACCTCGGCAACGTGGATCTCGCGGACCTTAAGGTCAAGATCGCCGAGCACGCTGACGAACTCGCGGCCCTCATGATCACCTACCCCTCGACTCACGGCGTGTACGAGCACGAGGTCGGTGCGATTTGTAAGGCCGTGCACGATGCGGGGGGCCAGGTCTATGTCGACGGCGCGAACCTCAATGCCCTGCTCGGTTACGCGCGCTTCGGCGACTTCGGCGGAGACGTGAGCCACCTCAACCTCCACAAGACGTTCTGCATCCCGCACGGCGGTGGCGGGCCGGGCGTCGGTCCGGTCGCGGCGAAGGCGCACCTCGCGCCGTTCCTGCCGGGGCACCCTCTTGCCCAAGGCGGGTTGAGCGCGCTGGAGCTTGGAGAATCGCGTAGCGATTCCGCGACGCCAGCGCCGACGGAGCTGCGCTCCGTCGGGAGCCCCGCAACGGCGTCTGCACCTCGCCCCGGCGACGGGGCCGTCTCAGCCGCGCCGTACGGCAGCGCGAGCATCCTGCCGATCTCATGGGCATACGTACGCATTATGGGCGCCGATGGGCTCAAGGCGGCGACGGGATCCGCGGTTCTCGCCGCCAACTACGTCGCGGTGCGCTTGCGCGAGTACTACCCCGTGCTCTACTCGGGCGACAACGGTCTCGTCGCGCACGAGTGCATCCTCGACTTGCGTCCGCTCAAGGAGGAGACGGGAATCGACAACAACGACGTCGCTAAGCGCCTCGTGGACTACGGTTTCCACGCCCCGACGATGTCGTTCCCCGTCGCCGGAACGCTCATGATCGAGCCGACCGAGAGCGAGGATCTCATCGAGATCGACCGCTTCATCGACGCCATGATTGCGATCAAGCTCGAAGCGGATGCCGTCGCCGCCGGTACGTGGCCCGCAGACGATAACCCGCTCGTCAATGCTCCGCACACCGCGCAATCCGTCATCGAGGGAGACTGGCAGCACGCGTACTCACGCGAGCAAGCCGTCTACCCGGTCCGGAGCCTCATCCGGGGCAAGTATTGGCCGCCGGTGCGCCGTATCGACAACGCGTTTGGTGACCGCAACCTCGTGTGTGCGTGCCCGCCGGTGGAGGCGTTCGCGGACTAAGTCACCTCGGCGTGAGGGGCGCCTTATTGTTCTGCCGAGAGTGTGAGAACGACAATATGGCGCCCCTCACGCCCCAAACAACCCGGGGAACGTCGAGGCCGCCCACGGGTAACCCACGAAGATCGCGGTGTCGATCACGACGTGCGCAATCACGAGGGGCAGCACGCGGCCCGTACGCGTATAGATCCAGCCGAACAGCACGCCCATCGCGAAGTTGCCCACGAATGCACCGACGCCTTGATACAAGTGGTACGTGCCGCGAAGCGTCGCGCTCATGAGGATGATGCTCCACGGTCTAAACCCGAGGTCGCGCAAGCGGGCGAAGAGGTATCCGATGACGATGACTTCTTCCGTCACGCCGGCCCTGACTGCCGAGAGCACGAGCACGGGAATCGTCCACCAGTAGGTGTCGAGCGCCGTCGGCACGACGTTCACCGTGAGGCCGAGCGATCGCCCCAACAGGTACACGGCGACTCCCGGCACTCCGATCACGACCGCTAGGCCGAACCCCTGCAGGGCATCCCGCCCCGGTCGCGTGAAGTCGATCCCCAAACGCGAGAGGTGTGGACGCGTGATTTGCCACAACAGAAAGCACACGAGCGCGACGGGTACGAGGTCGAAGAAGATGCCCATGAGTTGGTAGATCAAGTCGAACGTCGGACGCTCGCTCAAGGGCTTGTTGATCGTCGCGGTTTGATCGCGCAGAGCCTCGTCGCGAGTGAGCCGATTGGCGAGAGCAATGATCGAGTATGCAGCGGATGCCCCGAGCGACACACCGAGCACGATAAGTACTTCGGCGCTCAGCCGGCGCCGGCCCAGTACTTGTGTCATGGGCGCGGCATCGCACACGCGGGCGTTCCACCCGGCAGACGGTGACGGTTGCGAGCGACCAACTGGTACCCGATCGCCGCGCCCCACGAGAACGGGGGAGTCGCGATGAGGTGTCCGAGAAAACGCCATCCCAGCGTCGTTTGCAAGCGCAAGAGGGCCGAAAGTGCGAGGTGACCTGCGAACTGTCTGCGGGATGTCACGAGCCACGCAAACTCGGTTACGTCCCGTTCACTCAGTCCGAATTCGTCGAGCTCAAGCCATTGCCACGGCGACGCGTCGGGAAAGAACGGCAAGATCGCCTTGAGTCGCTCGACCGCACTCGTGCAGAAGGCACAATCTCCATCGAAGATGAGGAGTGGTTCTTTGGACGATTTCAACAGGGGTGATTCACTCACATTTCGATCGTACGCGCTCTCGGGAGCGCGAAAGGCACAGGTGTGCAACTTTGTTGCGTGCTCGCCCCTCCTCGCGCACGACTCTTGCGTGCGCGCAACAGAACATAAGGATGTGTTACCAGTGTGTAACGTTTGGTTCCAGAGTTTTGTGGGAATAATCCTGCCGCATATGGTGAATGTACTAGCGCGGTGTGGCGATCAAGAGTCGTCGTGCCGTTTTGCTCATCTTGCACAGGAGGAAAATTGAGAATCAGACGATACGTAGCAGCCGCTGCGACAGTCGCCGCCGGTGCTCTCATCCTCTCGGGCTGCGCAGCGCCGCAGTCCGAGATCGTTGAGGGTTCATCGCTGTCGGTGGCTTGGAACCAGCCGTTCTACTCGTACAACGGCAACACCAGTTTCGGAAACGCAACCGCAAACAACAACATCATTTATTCGACGAACTCGGGCTTCATCTACTACGACGACACGCCTGCACTTATCCAGGACACGTCGTTCGGTAGCTACGAGAAGCTGTCGGACGACCCGCTGGTGGTCAAGTACACCATCGCTGACGGCGTCAAGTGGTCCGATGGCACTGCCGTCGACGCTGCCGACCTCCTGCTCAACTGGCTCTCACTGTCGGGTGCATACAACACGCCTGACTTTGATTCGTCAGAGTTCACCGACCCCGACACGGGCGAGTTCACCGAGGACTTCCCGACCGACGTCGTCTTCTTCGACTCAGGTGCCGGCGGGTCGGACCCCACGGGGCTCGCTCTTGTCAGCACCATGCCCGAAGTGAGCGACGACAAGAAGTCGATCACCCTCACGTATGACGCACCGTATGTTGACTGGGAGCTCGCTCTCACGTCTGCTGGGGTGCCGGCGCACGTCGTTGCCAAGAACGCCCTTGGCATCGAGGACAACCAAGAAGCGAAGGATGCCCTGATAAAGGCCATCTCCGACAAGGACAACACGGCACTCGCAGCGATCTCGAGCTTCTGGAACAACGGTTTCAACTTCACCGAAATGCCGAGCAATCTCGACCTCGTAGTGGGCAACGGACCGTACACGATCACCGACTTCGTCGCTGACCAGTACATCACGATGACGGCCAACGAGAACTACACGGGCGCTCACCTTCCTGACGTCGAAGAGATTACGGTTCGCTTCATCGGCGACCCGCTCGCGGCAGTCCAGGCACTTGAGAACGGTGAAGTTCAGGTCATCTCGCCTCAAGCGACCGCTGACGTAGGGACCGCGCTCGCTGAGCTCGATGTCACCGTCCTCGCAGGCACCGAAGGCACGTACGAGCACATTGACCTTCAGTTCGACCAGTCGAAGAGCGGTCACTTCAACGACCCGCTCATTCGCGAAGCGTTCATGAAGATCATCCCTCGCCAAGAAATCGTTGACAAGCTCATCGTTCCGCTTCAGTCCACGGCAACAGTGCGCAACTCGCAGCTGTTCCTGCCGGGTGCTGAGGGCTACGACGAGTCGGTCGCCAACAACGGTTCTGCGGCCTACGCCGAGGTCGACATCGAGGGCGCGAAGGCGCTTCTCGCTGAGGCTGGCGTTACCAACCCCGAGGTCTGCATGCTCTTCTCGTCGACGAACCCTCGCCGCGCGAACGAGTTCTTGCTGATCCAGCAGTCGGGTGCTCTCGCTGGCTTCAACGTCACCGACTGCTCTGACCCAGGTTGGGGTGGCCTCCTCGGAACGCCGGGCGTCTACGACGCTTCGCTGTTCGGATGGCAGTCGACGGCCCTCGGGGTTACGCAGTCCACGGGGACCTTCAAGACCGGTGGAATCAACAACCTCACGTTCTACAGCAACTCCGAGGTTGATGACTTGCTGACCGAACTCGACAGTGAGTTCGACCCGGCCGCGCAGATCGCGATCCTCCAGGAGGTCGACAAGCTGCTCTGGAGTGACTTCTACGGAGTCACGATCTTCCAGTTCCCGCAGGTCACCGCGTACGACCAGAACGCGATTGCCAACATCGCGGCGGCGCCGTTGGCGCCGAATTTCTTCTGGAACATCTGGGAGTGGAGCCCTGTCGTAGCAAGTGAGTAACCCCATCGCTGGGGTTGACATGACAGTCAGCTAGTACTCAGGGCGCGGGGGCCGATTCGGTCCCAGCGCCCCCCCAATGGATGG
>JANOOQ010000373.1:0-2195 GCA_031421515.1 Leifsonia sp. | reverse complement strand
GGCACAAGCGCGCGAGGGGGTGCGGCGCACGGCGGTGCGGCTCGGCCTCGCGGATGCCGGCCTGCTCGTGGCCGTGGGGGTCCTCGTCATCGCGGGAGGAGGCGACCAGCCCTTGAGCGAGCTCGGGTCGACCGCAGGCTCGCTCGGGGCGCCGCTCGGGGCGACGGTGGCGGTCCTGCTCGTCATCGCAGCGCTCGCGCACTCGAGCCAGCTCCCGTTCCACGGCTGGCTTCCGTTCACCCTCGCCGCGCCGACCCCGGTGTCCGCGCTCATGCACGCGGGGGTCGTTAACGCTGGGGCCATCCTGCTAGTGCGATTCTCACCCGTGATCTCGGTCTACGAATGGCTCATGGTCGCGATCGTGCTGATCGGCGCTGCAACTCTGGTCTGGGCATCCGCAGCCCGTCTGGTACGCCCGGACGTGAAGGGCCGGCTCGTCTACTCGACGATGGCGCAGATGGGCTTCATGATCATGGCCTGCGGCCTCGGCGCCTACGCTGCCGCGATCTTCCACCTCATCGCGCACTCGCTGTTCAAGTCCTCCCTATTCCTCGGAGCCGGCCTAGGCGTGCGTCGTTATCTATCCCGGCTCGACCGGCCCGCGGAGCAACCCGTAAACGGAGCGCGACGGGTACTCGCCGCGCTGATCGCGATCGTGATTCCGGTGACCGGCTTGATCGTCGCCGAGTTGCTACTCGCCGCGTCGATCTCGCCGGCGAGCCTTGCCCTCCTCGCGTTCGCCGCTGCCACGGGCGTGATCACCTTGGCCGCGGCTCTGATCGGCCGATTCACTCTCGGCACGCTTCTGATCGGCAGCGGCGGGATGCTCGTGCTGGTCCTCGCATACACCGCATTCCTCAACGCCTTCTCGGTGGCGCTCGATCCCGTTGCCGCGTCGGCGCCGGCGCCCGCCTGGCTCGTCGCGATCCCGGCGGCAGCGCTGCTCATCCTCGATCTGCTCACCCGCACTCGGGCGATGTCATGGCTGGGCGATCTGGTCTACGCCCGAGCGCTCACTGCGACCACTCCGCGGTTGTCCCTAGCGAAAGGTCTCCCCCGATGAGTCTCGTTCTCCGCGCCCAAGTCGCTGCCGCCGCTCACGACATCGTGCCCGCGTGGCCGCTCGACTCATTCATCGCCGTGAACCCTCTCGCGGGGGCCGAGGGCCGTGCGTTCGGATCGAGTGCCAATCCCGATGTGCTGATCGCCCGATCGACCGCCGACTCCGTCACCGACTTCCATCGGGGACGCATCCCAGTCGAGGCGCTCGAGCGAGCCCTCGTCGCGAGGTTTCCCGCGCTCGCGCAGACCGTGCCGGTCGGGGGAACGGCGCTGCCAGCATCCACCATCGTGGCGCTCGACATGATCGAGCACCCGGTCGTCGCGACCGGGCCGGAACCCGTCGAAGACACTGAACTCGACCGCTCCCTGTCCACGTGGATCGCCGCCTACCTGAACCCCGACGCACTCTGGGCCATGCCCCATCGCGAGATGGGCTTCTACGTTGCTTGGCGTCGGCTCGCCGTAGCCGACCCCGGCCTGCCCCGGCCGTCGCGTCGCCGGATCGCGGGCGCGCCCGAGGGTGCGGATGCCGCGCTCGAGAAGGTGGGGTCAGAGGTCGCGCCGGGCGAGCTGCGCGACTACCTCCGTGCCCAGCTCGCCCCGCTACCGGGGTGGGTGGCCCACATCAAGTGGCGGGCCGAGAAGGTGGGCGACATCGACTTGACGAACTACCTCGCCGTGCGGCTCACCCTAGCCCGCGCGCTCGGGGGCGTTCCGGTCGTCCATGAGTCGGCTCCGGCGGCGCCCGTCGACACCACGTGGGAGCGGGCCGGCCGCATCGCGGGATCGCTCACCGGGCGCAGCGCGGGGCCAGAGGATGTCGCGGCCGTCGCGCGGGTGTTGGCGGAGCATCCGCCGGCCGAGCATCCACTCACCTGGCAGGCGGCCTTTGAGGACGCCTACCGCACCGACCTATTGGGGAGGCTTCGCTCGACCACCGAGCCGACCGAGCGCCCCGACGTGCAAGTGGTGATGTGCATCGACCCACGGTCGGAGGGTCTTCGGCGACACCTCGAGCGCTACCGCGGGGTCGAGACTTTGGGGTTCGCCGGTTTCTTCGGGGTGCCGATACGGTTCTCGCGCTTCGCGGCGCAGGGGGCGATCAACGCTTTGCCGGCGCTGCTCACCCCCCG
>JANOOQ010000372.1:0-2194 GCA_031421515.1 Leifsonia sp. | reverse complement strand
CGGTCCAGCGAGCGCGTGCGCTACTTCGTGCAAGAGCACCTGATGGATCTCGTCGTCTTCGTACTTTGCCGCGAGGTACCGTGAGACGCTAATGCGCTTGAGGTTGTAATTGCACAAGCCAGCGCGCGTCTTCGCGTGATCGAATGCAAAGCTCCACGACTCGTCGAGGTGGAGCGCGAGCAGGGCGGATGCCCACACGCGCACTCTCGGTAGTTCCGCCATGGTGCGAGGGTAATCGACTCAAGTAACGCCGGCTCAGCGGCCGCCGTCGCGCAGCTGAAAGATTCCCTTTGACGGGGGTGGGGACGGAACGGCCGTGGCGTCCGTCACGACGGACGCGCCCGCGATGAACTCCCGGAGTTCGGCGCCAACCACGACCTTGGAGGGGTGAGGCCCCGCGGCGAGCAGCCGAGGCATCCAATCAAAGGGAAGGGGCGAGGGCGAACCCACGAGCACGATGTTGCCGAATCGCCGCCCCTTGAGAATCTGCGCCTCTGCGAGCGCCGCGACATTCCCGATGACGAAATGCAGAGTGGATGCTTGCCCGCGAGCAAAGGCAAGTCCGGGTCCGTCGGCGACATTCACGAGCACGATTCCGTTGGGGGCGAGCAACGAGACGGCGGACCGATAGAACTCGACGCTCGTGACGTGAGCGGGAGTGCGCGCGCCGCTAAACACGTCGACGATGAGCAAATCGACAGTGCCACGAAGTCCGGGCGGGAGCTTCTCCATGACGGCGCGAGCGTCGCCGTGGCGCACTCGGATCGAGGCCTTCGACGACCACGGAAGCTCAGCGCGCACGAGATCCACTAGGTCGGATTCGAGCTCGATCACTTGCTGCCGCGATCCGGGCCGCGTCGCCTCGACGTAGCGCGGGAGGGTCAGTGCCCCCGCCCCTAGGTGCACGGCCGTGATGGGCTCGCCGGGCATCCCGAGCTGATCGATCACGTGGCCCATGCGCTGCACGTATTCGAAGAACAACTGGCTCGGGTCGTCGAGATTGACGTGCGATTGAGGCGTGCCGTCGACCGTGAGCGTGTGCGCGCCGGGTACCCAACGATCCGCCGTAACGACGGCGTGAAAACCGCTGTGGGCGAGAGAGCGAGATGCCGGTTCAATCACTCCACGACTTTCGCACACTTGGCGGTACCGTGGAGCATGACTGAGCCCCACCGGTACCTTCCCCCCGCCCTTCGCGCGCAACTCGAAGCGCAGTCCTATCTCGGTCCAGCGACCTTTGGAATGCGCCCCCTCTTGACCGAACCAGAACAGCTCGATGAGTGGCAACCGGATGTCGCGGTCATCGGTGCCCCGTGGGACGACAGCACGACCAACCGCCCCGGTGCGCGCTTCGGGCCGAGGGCGCTGCGGGCAAACGCCTACGACCCCGGCACGTACCACTTGGACCTCGGCATCGAGATCTTCGATCACCTCGAAGTCATCGACTACGGCGACGCCGTCACGAGCCACGGCATGTGGGAGATCTCGAAGGCCGCGATCTACGAGCGAGTGAAGCAAGTTACGAGTCGCGGCATCATCCCGTTCATCATTGGCGGCGACCACTCGATTACGTGGCCCGCCGCGACGGCAGTCGCCGAGCATCACGGTTTTGGCAACGTCACGATGATCCACTTCGACGCGCACGCTGACACCGCAAACATCATCGAAGGCAACCTCGCGTCGCACGGCACTCCCATGCGCAGGCTCATCGAGTCAGGAGCGATTCCCGGCAACCAATTCATCCAGGTTGGCTTGCGTGGGTACTGGCCCGGTGAAGAAGATCAGAAGTGGATGCGCGATAACGGTCTCACTCATTTCATGATGCACGAGTTCTGGGAGCGCGGCGTCAAGGCCGTCATGGCAGACGTCATCGCTGCAGCGAAGGAACGCGGCGACAAGGTCTACATCTCGATCGACATCGACGTGCTCGATCCGGGCTTCGCGCCGGCTACGGGAACTCCCGCACCCGGGGGATTCGCCCCTATCGACCTGCTGCGCATCGTGCGTCAAATCGTGCTCGAGACCAACGTCGTCGCGTTCGATGTCATGGAGGTCGCGCCCGCTTACGATCACGCCGACTTGACGGTCAATAACGCTCACGGATTGATCTGGGAAGCGTTCGCCGCGTTGGCGGTTCGCAAGCGCGACGCCGCTCGTTAGGCCACCTACACGGGGCGGCGACGCTCTTATAGCC
>JANOOQ010000371.1:0-2585 GCA_031421515.1 Leifsonia sp. | reverse complement strand
CGCGGTTCGCTAGCGCAAACGTGCGCAACCCCAACACGGTCGGACTTTCGTCGAGCAAGCCGGCGGGATGCAGCACCGAGACGTAGACCGCAAGAACGCCCGATTCGGCAATGAGGCGCACCGAACCGTCGTCGATTCGCTGGGCGCGCCCGAGGAACACGTGTAGATCGCCCAGCGCGAGGGAATCTGCGAGGGTGAAAGTGCGGCTCATAGGTCTTCTAAACTACAGGGCATGAGCGATCCGTTGGCAGGACTCCTCTCGGCCCTCAACCTGACCGACACCGGGGCGCGCACGAGTGAAGACATCTTCACGGGACCGAGCCAATGGATGCCCCACGGCAGGGTCTTCGGCGGCCAAGTACTCGCGCAATCCCTCGTCGCAGCGCAACGCACCACGGCGCCCGATCGGATCGTCCATTCGATGCACGGATACTTTCTCCGGCCCGGCAACGTCGACCTCCCGATCACGTTATCGGTCGACCGAATCCACGACGGCCGGTCGTTTTCGACGAGGCGCACGCAGGCATACCAAGACGGACTTCCTATCCTCTCGATGATCGCCTCCTTCCAAGATGACGATCCAGGGCTCGATCACCAAGTCGCGATGCCGACCGATCTGCCCCAGCCCGAAGACCTGCCGAGCGTGCTCGACACCCTCGGCGACACCGACCACCCCGTTGCTCAATTTTGGGCGAACGAGCGGCCGTTCGATCTGCGCCACATCCCATCGCCCATCTACCTCTCGGTCGAGGGCGCCCACGTCGCGCACCAAGCCGTGTGGCTCAAAGCGATCGGCACACTCCCCGACGATCCCCAATTGCACCGCGCGGCTCTGGCTTACGCGAGCGACTATTCGCTGCTCGAGCCAATCTTGCGCCGCCACGGAGTCTCGTGGTCGACCCCCGGCCTTAAAGTAGCGAGCCTCGACCACGCGATGTGGTGGCACCGGTTCGGTCGAGTGGATGAGTGGATGCTCTACACGCAAGAGTCACCGACCGCCTCGGGCGGCCGCGGACTGTCACTCGGCCGAATCTACAATCGCGAAGGAACCCTTTTGGCAAGCGTCGCGCAAGAGGGAATGGTGCGCGTACCTACCCTCGGCGAGTGAACTCGACGGGCTCGCCGACGTACGGTGCCATGACTTCGCGCAACTCGTCGCTGATTCGAGTGGGTTTGCCGGTCGCCGTTTCGACGAGCACAAGCGTCGTCGCTGCTTTCGTGAAGAGCACTCTCGGCGCAACCCCCTCGGGCGAGAATAGTTCGTAACACACCATGAGGCTCGCGCCGCCGACGTGCCCGATCCACATCTCGATGTCGAGCGGCGACCGCATGTACGGTATCGGGGCGAGGTACTCGACCTCTTGCCGCGCGATGAGTGTCACGAGCGCGGCGCCGGGTCGAGCATCCAGAACCGCTGTCGGATGCCCCGTGGCACCCGCATCGGGACGCCAGAACGCCTGGATTCGAGCCTCCTCAAGCAGCCGCAGCATCTCGGCGTTGTTGACGTGGGCGTATGCGTCGAAATCACTCCACCGCAGTGGGATGTGCACGTGGAGTCTCGACATGGCCGGCCCTAGTCTCTCGTGAGTTTGCGGTACGTGCTGCGGTGCGGCTTCGCCGCGTCGGCCCCGAGTCGCTCGATCTTGTTCTCTTCGTACGACTCGAAGTTGCCTTCAAACCAGTACCAGTTCGCGGGATCCTCTTCTGTACCCTCGTACGCGAGAATGTGCGTCGCGATGCGGTCGAGAAACCACCGATCGTGGGTGATGACTACCGCGCAACCAGGGAACTCGAGAAGCGCGTTCTCGAGGCTGCCGAGGGTTTCAACGTCGAGGTCGTTGGTCGGTTCATCCAGCAGCAAGAGGTTTCCACCTTGCTTGAGGGTGAGTGCGAGGTTGAGTCGGTTGCGCTCTCCACCCGAGAGCACGCCCGCCTTCTTCTGCTGATCGGGGCCCTTGAATCCGAATTGCGACACGTAGCCGCGCGACGGAATCTCGGTCTTGCCGACCTGAATGAAGTCTTGGCCGTCTGAGACGACCTCCCACAGGGTCTTGTTGGGATCGATTCCGCCACGGTCTTGGTCGACGTACGAAATGTCGACGGTCTCGCCGATCTTCAAGTCACCGGAGTCGAGCGGCTCGAGCCCTGTGATGGTCTTGAATAGCGTGGTCTTGCCGACGCCGTTCGGGCCGATCACGCCGACGATGCCGTTGCGCGGCAGCGTGAAGGTGAGTTTGTCGATGAGGATGCGCCCGTCGAACCCCTTCTTGAGGTTCTTCGCGTCGATCACTTGCGACCCGAGTCGCGGGCCGATCGGAATCACAAGCTCTTCAAAGTCGAGCTTTCTCGTCTTTTCGGCTTCGTTAGCCATCTCCTCGTAGCGAGCGAGGCGCGCCTTCGACTTGACCTGACGACCCTTCGCGTTGCTGCGCACCCACTCGAGTTCAGACGACAGTCGCTTCGCGAGCTTGGCGTCTTTCTTGCCTTGAACTTCGAGTCGAGCACCCTTCTTCTCAAGGTAGGTCGAGTAGTTGCCCTCGTAGGGGTAGAGGTGGCCGCGGTCGACTTCGGCGATCCACTCGGCG
>JANOOQ010000370.1:0-2961 GCA_031421515.1 Leifsonia sp. | reverse complement strand
AGCAGGAGCGCAATCGCGTCGTCGTGCCCAGGATCACAATCGAGAATGATCTTCGTCGCCATGAAGCGAGCCTATCCGCCATCGCTTTCAGCTCCACCGCGCTGGCGTAGTGTGCTGTCATGACGGAACTGAGCAAGCGGGGCGCCGCGCGCGTCGAATGGATCAGATCACGAATGCCCCTACTCAGCCGCACTCGCGACGAGTTTGCTATGTCGTTGCCTTTTGCTGGTCTTCGCATCGGAATGTCCCTTCACCTTGAGCCGAAAACCGCTGTGCTTCTCGAGACACTCGCTGCCGGTGGAGCGCAAGTGATCGCGACGGGCAACCACGGCTCGACTCAAGACGACATCGTTGCGTATCTGCGTGAGCTCGGAATGACGGTCTTCGGCACTCGCGACGACTCGCTCGACACCCATCACGTGAATGTGCGGGCCGTGGCTGAGGCTCGTCCGAACATCCTTCTCGACAATGGTGCGGATCTTGCCGCGCTTGCTGCCGAAGATCCGGCTGGGATCATCGGGGGAACCGAGGAGACCACGTCTGGCGGCACCCGACTGAGAACCGAGCTTGCTGGTCGAATACCGTTCCCGATGATCGTCATCAATGACAGCCTCCTCAAAGCGATTGGGGAGAACAAGCATGCGGTGGGGCAGTCCGTCGTCGAGAGCTTCATGCGGATCACCAATCTCATGATTCCTGGCAGGCGGTTTGTTGTTGCGGGATACGGGTGGTGCGGTCGAGGGGTCGCGCACTATTTGCGAGCACTCGGCGCGAAGGTTGCCGTCGTCGAGATCGACGAGATCAAGGCATTTGAAGCAGCGATGGACGGATTTCGCGTCGGCGAGCTACTCGACCTTGCCGAGTGGGGCGAGGTCTTCATCACCGCAACGGGGCACGCGAACGTGCTCACGGGGCCGTTCTTTGAGCGTGTCGCGAGTGGCGCTGTGCTCGCCAATTGTGGCCACTTTCCGTGGGAGATCGATACGGCGGGTCTTCGGTCGCTCGCGACGTCGCACATCGTGCTCGATGACGCGATTGAGCGCCTCGACCTGCCGGGAGGTCGGCACGTCATCCTGATTGCGGATGGACGAATGATGAATCTTGCGGGCCGCGAACCGAAGGGCAATTCGCTTGAGTCGATGGACCTCGGGTTCCTCCTACAGTCCCTTTCGCTCGAGCGAGTCGCGGTGAATCCGCAATCTCTCACTCCCGGTGCCCAGCCGGTGCCCGAAGACATCGACCGCGAGATCGCACGACGCATGTTGCGCACGATGGGCGCGCAGTTGTGACCTCCCCACTTCGCGCCGTGCGCCGGTAGATTGGGAGCATGAACGCCGCCGCTGAGCAGTACCTAATGCCCGGGGGTGGCGCGAGCATTACCGCGCTTCCCAAAGTCTCGCTGCACGATCACCTCGACGGTGGGCTTCGCCCGCAAACGATCATCGAGCTCGCAGACGGTATTTCGCTCGATCTTCCCGCGACGGATGCCCCGGCCCTCGCAACCTGGTTCGCAGAGCAATCCGACTTGGGCTCCCTCGTGGAGTACCTCAAGACTTTCGACGTCACGACGGCCGTCATGCAGACCCACGAGGGACTCACGCGCGTCGCGCGCGAATTCGTGCAGGACCTGCACGCCGACGGAGTCATTTATGGCGAAATCCGCTGGGCTCCCGAGCAACACCTCACGCGCGGGCTCACGCTCGACCAAGCGGTCGAGGCCGTGCAAGAAGGCCTCGACGCAGGAGTCGATGATGTGCGCGGCGCCGGCGGCGACATCCGTGTGGGGCAACTCGTTAGCGCGATGCGGCATGCGGACCGCGGTCTTGAGATCGCTGAACTCGCCGTGCGTCACCGTGGGGCAGGCGTTGTTGGGTTCGATATCGCGGGTGCCGAGGCGGGATTCCCGGCCGGCAACTTGCGCGACGCGTTCGACTATCTCGCGCATCACTTCATGCCCACGACGGTTCACGCTGGCGAAGCGGATGGGCTCGCGAGCATCCGTGGCGCCCTGTTTGACGGTCGCGCCCTTCGCCTCGGGCACGGCGTGCGGCTCGCCGAAGATGTTCACACCGCGCGCGAAGACGACGACAATACCTACGTTACGCTCGGGCCGCTCGCGCAATGGATCAAGGATCGCGAGATCGCGCTCGAGCTCTCGCCGTCGTCCAATCTGCAGACGGGCGCGATCGAGCAGTGGGGCGACGAACTCATCGACCACCCGTTCGACTTGCTGTATCAACTCGGATTCAGGGTCACAGTCAACACTGACAATCGACTCATGAGTGCAACGACTCTGAGTCGCGAACTTGCCCTTCTTGCGGAGACGTTCGACTACGACCTCACGGACCTCGCGGTCTTCCAGCTCAACGCTGCGGCCGCGAGCTTCTTGTCGATAGAAGACCGCGAAGACCTCGCCGACCGCATTACCGTCGGTTTCGAATCGGCGTAGGCATGTCGCTGCCTCCGCTCCCCGAGAGCGCCATTGTAATTGCGGCCGAGGCCGCCGATTGGCGCGCCGCTGTCACGCTCGCTGCCGAGGCTCTCGCGGCATCGGGAGCCGCGAATCCGCCGTACGCGCGCGAAATGATTCGCATGATCGAGGAGCACGGCCCATACGTCGTGATCGCCCCCGGACTAGCGCTTGCACACGCGCGACCTGGCCCCGACGTGCTCGCGGACGGCATGTCGATCGTGACACTGGCTAAGCCGGTTACATTTGGTCACCCCCACAATGATCCGGTCAGCGTCGTCATTGGTCTCGCGATTGTGGCACCCGACGAGCACCTCGCGGCTGTGGCTGCGGTCGCAAACGTGTTCAACGACACGTCGGCGATAGTGGATGTCGCCGCTGCCACTTCGGCGGCCGACGTGCGACGGATCTTCGGCTTCTAGCCGTCGGTCACCTATTAGCCGAGCAACTCCCTCATCCCCTCATCAAGCACCGCAACTTCGGCCGCGGCC
>JANOOQ010000369.1:0-2351 GCA_031421515.1 Leifsonia sp. | reverse complement strand
GTGAGGATCGCGCCGAACGCGAGAAAGTAGAGCGCGATCCAATACACGCGCTGCGCGGTTCCCTCAGCGAGGATACCGCCGACGCTCAACTGATGGGGGAGCGCGAAGGCAACAGAGACGTAGCTCAAGAGGTGCACGAGGTGCCACGCTTCGTAGCTGAATTTGCGGCGAACCGCGACGAGCGACGTGACGACGACAGCGATCATGAGGCCGAGACCGATGAAGGCGAGAGGCATATCTGGTACGGCGAGCAATGAACCGATCTCCGCGATCGGGTCCACGCCCTCCGCCATTCCGTAGCCGACGAGCAAGAGCGCGAAGTGCGCGAGCAACAAGTAGAGGGCTGGCTTGCCGAGCTGGCGGTGCACGGCGACGGCCCGATCGTGGCCGATCGTGCGATCGAGTAGCGGAACTCGCGCAGCGAGCACGAGCATGACGAGGATGAAGTCGGTGCCGATGAGCCCCGCGATGATCCCGATGCTCGTGATTGATGCGGCGAGTGAGCCGAATCCCGCGGCCCCGCCCGAGGCGAGAAATAGTGAGGCCGCTGCGGCACCAGAAGCCCATAGTGCTGTGACCAATACGTCAGCCATCCGGGCTCGGCGTGCGTATTGCTTGCGGCGATTCTTGCCCGGATCGTGGCTTACCCGGCGAGCGGGAGCGGTCTGAATTGGAGTGGGCATGCGACAACCATCGCGCCGCTACCTATGGAAAACCTATGAGCGCGTCGGATGCCGCGTGTGAAGTTAGACGATTCCGCTAGTTCCCAGCAGTGTTCCAATCAGGAAGGTTGCGCCGAGGGCTATCGCTCCACCGATCACAACGCGCAACGTGGGTCGCAGCCACGGGCTCCCGCCGATGAATGCGCTGAGGGCGCCCGTGCCGGCTAGTGCAAGGAGCACGGCCGCAAACGTTACGGGAACCCGGTATTGCTCGGGCGGCAGAAGAATCGCCAGTAGCGGCAGAATTGCGCCGACAAAGAATGCGAGAGCGGATGCCCCCGCCGCTGCCCACGGGCTCGCGACGTCTTCTTCGCGAATCCCGAGCTCCGCTTCGAGGTGTGCCGTCAAGGCGTCGTGCGCCGTGAGCTCGATCGCGACTCGCTGCGCGGTTTCCGCGCTCATCCCCTTGGCTTGATAGATGCCCGCAAGTTCGGCGAGTTCTTCTTCGGGCAATTCCTCGAGCTCTCGCTTCTCTTTCGCGATGAGAGCGCGCTGCGTGTCGCGTTGACTCGACACCGAGACGTACTCGCCGAGTGCCATCGAGATTGCGCCACCGACGAGGCCTGCAATACCGGCAGTGAGAATGGGGGCGATGAGCGATGTCGCACCCGCGACACCCACGACGATTGCTGCGACCGACACGATTCCGTCATTGGCTCCGAGCACTCCAGCGCGAAGCCAATTGAGTTTGCTTGCGATACCGCTTCCGTGGGGTTCGTTCTGGTGGCCAGTAGGGGAATCAGGCACAAAAGTCATGTCGCAAGCTTAGACTCGCGCAATGAACGACAAGTCAGGCGACGGATTCATCACACCGAGCGGCATCATTCTTGCGATCGCCGCTTTCGTAGCCGCGTTTACGTCGCTCGCCTTCAATCCGTTTTTCGCGGTCTCGGTGATTGCGATTGCGTGCGCGTTGATGACACTTCGAAACGCCACGCACATACACAACTACGTCGCTCAAGGGGTTCTTCGTATCGTCGCCGTACTCGCAATTGTCGGGGGTCTCGGCGGGGTCGTCGTGCTTGCGTTTCCGACACTCGGCTTACCTGCCTGAGTTCACGCCTTCACGGCAAGAGCTGCAGCACCCAAGATCCCTGCGTTGTTTCGAAGCTTTGCCGCGACGATCGGGGTGTGCAAGCGCAAGAGCGGCAGAAACTGCTCGTGGTTTTTCGAGACACCACCGCCGACGATGAATAGATCGGGCGAGAAGAGGGTTTCGAGGTGCGAGTAATACACCTGTAGACGCCGGGCCCACGCGGCCCAGCTCAAGCGGCTCCGCTCCTTCGCAGCGAACGATGCTCGCGATTCGGCGTCGCGCCGGCCAATCATGACGTGCCCCAATTCCGAGTTGGGAATCAATACCCCGTCGTAGATGAGCGCGCTGCCGATGCCGGTTCCCAGAGTCGTGAGCAGAACTAGGCCCGGAATGCCCTTAGCGGCCCCGTACCGGGCCTCTGCATACCCCGCGGCATCCGCGTCATTGACAAAGTGGATGTCGCGCCCGAGAGCCTTCTCGAAGAGCGCTTCGGCCTCGAGGCCGATCCATTTCTTCGAGACGTTTGCCGCAGACATCGTGCGCCCGTGGCGCACGATCGCCGGGAGCCTCCGCACGGGCGGCGATGTGGTCAC
>JANOOQ010000368.1:0-4530 GCA_031421515.1 Leifsonia sp. | reverse complement strand
GTGAACTCGACGTCTCGAAGTCCGCCCGGCCCGAGCTTGAGTTGGATGTCGAGTTCGTTGCTCGGGATGTTCTCGGTCACGCGCTCGCGCATCCGTTGAACCGAGTCGACGAAGTTTTCCCGTGACGCACTCGACCACACTTTCGGAGCGACTGAATCGACGTAAAGCTGCCCGAGCTCGCGATCGCCCGCGAGGGGTCGAGCCTTCAGGAGCGCTTGAAACTCCCAACTCTTTGCCCACCGGTCGTAGTAGGCGAGGTGCGACTCGAGCGTGCGAACAAGCGCACCGTCTTTGCCTTCGGGTCGCAGATTGGCGTCGACTTCCCACAAGCCAGGTTCGGTCGATAAATCGTGGATGCCACGCATCGTTTGCATCGCGAGTCGAGTCGCAATCTCGACAGCTCGGTCATCCGACAGCTCGCCGGATCCCGAACCTACGAAGATCACGTCGACGTCAGACACGTAGTTCAACTCGCGCGCACCGGCCTTACCCATTCCGATGATTGCGAGGTGCGTCGCATCCACTTCCGCCGCGGGAAACTTCACTTCGCGGCGGGCCACGGAAAGCGACGCCTCGAGGGCTGCGCCCGCAAGGTCGGCAAGAGCGGCAGCGACGTCGGAGACGGCCGCGAGTGGATCGGGGTGGGCGAGATCCCACGCCGTGAGTTGTGCGAGGTGACGGCGATATCGCACGCGCAAAGCGACCCAGGCAGCCTCGCCCGTGAGCCCTGCGACGGAGAGTAGTAGATCAGACTCGTATTCGGCTGCCGAGGTCGGGGCAGCAAGCGGAGCGGCCAATACCGCGAGCTCCGCAGGGTGTCGTGCGAAGAACTCCCCGAGGCCGGCTGACGCGCCGAGCACCTGTACGAGTCGCGCGGCCGCGCCATCGTCGCCGAGCAGGGCAGACACTTCGCTGGGAGCGGATTCACGCAACAACATGAGTAAGCGCAAAGCTTGATCGGGATCGGCGGCGCTCGCAAAGTGCGGCACAATGTGCGGAGCATCAAGGGCTGCTAGTCGCTCGCTCGTCTCGCCAAGTTCGGAGAAACCGAGTTTGGCGAGATCAGTCAGCGTTGTCTGGTTGCGGGGCATTGCGTCAGCTACAGAATCTCGAGATTGCTCTCCAGCTCATAGGGCGTGACTTGCGCGCGGTACTCGCGCCACTCGAGGCGCTTGTTGAGCAACACGTAGTTGAACACTTGCTCACCGAGGGTCTCGGCAACGAGCTCGGAGTCCTCCATGAGCGAGACGGCGTGGTCGAGGCTCGCGGGCAGCTGGCTGTAGCCGAGAGCGCGGCGCTCTGCGTCGGAGAGCTCCCACACGTTGTCTTCCGCCTCGGGCGGAAGCTCGTAGCCCTCCTCGATGCCCTTGAGCCCGGCGGCGAGCAAGAGCGAAAACGTCAAGTACGGGTTAGCGGCCGAGTCGATCGCGCGATACTCGACGCGCGCGCTTTGGCCCTTGTTGGGCTTGTAGAGCGGCACACGCACGAGCGCCGACCGGTTGTTGTGGCCCCACGTGACAAAGCTCGGCGCTTCGTCTCCGCCCCACAGCCGCTTGTACGAGTTAACGTACTGATTCGTCACCGCCGTGATCTCTGGAGCGTGCGTGAGCAGCCCGGCTACGAACTGCCGACCAATCTTCGAGAGCTGGTAGTGCCCGCTTGCGTCATAGAACGCGTTCGAGTCCCCCTCGAAGAGTGACATGTGAGTGTGCATCCCGGATCCCGGATGTCCAGACATCGGTTTCGGCATGAACGTCGCATAGACGCCTTGCTCAATCGCAACCTCTTTGATGACGGTGCGGAACGTCATGATGTTGTCGGCTGTCGTGAGCGCGTCCGCGTACCGCAAGTCGATCTCGTTCTGGCCCGGGCCCGCTTCGTGGTGACTGAACTCGACGGAAATACCTAGGTCTTCGAGCATCCGAACGGAGCGACGACGGAAGTCGTGTGCGGTTCCGCCGGGAACGTTGTCGAAGAAGCCCGCCGAGTCGACAGGCTGCGGCTGGCCGTTCTTGAGCTTCGACGACTTGAGCAGGTAGAACTCGATCTCGGGGTGCGTGTAGAACGTGAATCCGCGATCCGCAGCCTTCGCGAGCGCGCGCTTGAGCACGTTTCGCGGGTCGGACGACGATGGCTGACCATCGGGTGTCGTGATGTCACAAAACATGCGAGCGGTCGGGTCGACTTCGCCGCGCCACGGCAAGATCTGGAAAGTCGTCGGATCAGGATGCGCGAGCATGTCGGCCTCGTACGCACGAGTGAATCCCTCGATCGCAGAGCCGTCAAACCCGAGCCCCTCGGCGAAAGCGCCCTCGACTTCTGCGGGAGCGATTGCGACGCTCTTGAGCGTGCCCACGACGTCGGTGAACCATAAGCGAATGAACTTAATTCCACGCTCTTCAATCGTGCGAAGAACGAAGTCGCGCTGCTTGTCCATCGAGCTCCTCTAGGTCAACCGCTGGGTGCCCCCGGCGCCCCTCTTAGGCTACTAGCTAGACTCAATCCATGATCGACCCCACTGCTGCCGCTGCCCAGGCAAATCTGAAGCGCGTGCGCACGAGACACTTTCAGAGCGCAAAAGAGACCGGCATCAAGATCACGGGCCTCACGAGTTACGACCAGCTCACGGCCGGCATCTTCGACGAGGCGGGCATCGACTTCCTGCTCGTCGGCGACTCCGCGGGAAACAACGTGTACGGCTACGACACGACGCTCCCCGTGACGATCGACGACCTCATTCCCCTCACGCGAGCAGTGGCGGGCGCCGTCACTAGAGCATTCGTTGTCGCTGACATGCCCTTCGGTTCGTACGAGACCGGCCCAGACGAGGCGCTCCACACGGCATTCCGGTTCATGAAGGAGACGGGTGCCCACGCCGTCAAGCTTGAGGGCGGAGTTCGCAGTGCGGAGCAAATCCGCCGAATCGTGTCTTCGGGCATCCCGGTCATGGGGCACATCGGGTTCACGCCGCAAAGCGAGCACGGCCTGGGCGGTCACGTGATTCAGGGCCGTGGGGAGCAACTCGATCAGCTTTTAGCGGATGCTCACGCCGTCGAAGAGGCTGGCGCATTCGCTGTCGTGCTTGAGATGGTTCCCTCGGAAGCCGCTGAGCGTGTCACGAACGAACTTCGGATACCGACGATCGGTGTCGGAGCGGGCCCCCATGTCGACGGCCAGCTTCTCGTGTGGACGGATTGGGCGGGGTTCACAAAGGGGCGCATCCCCAAGTTCGTCAAGCAATACGCGAACCTTCGCAAGTCGTTAACGGATGCCGTGACCGCGTATCGTACCGAGGTAGCAGAGGGCGTGTATCCGGGCCCAGAGCACTCGTACGAGGATAAGGACTAGTCCGCTTCGTCTTCAGCGGCCCACTGGCGGGAGCGCTCCGCGATGATCTCGGGCGCCCGAGCCGCATCCTCGCGAGTCTCGAACGGACCATCTCGCTCGGAGCCGAGGGACTGAAGGCCCTCTTCGACTTCGCCCGTCTTGTGGTTGTACCACCACTCGGTCATAGCGCCTCCAATTGGTCGTGCCGCCAAAAGCTAGACTCAACACTATGCCTCGGGACGCGCACGGACACCTCATCCCCGGGGTGGTTTCTCCCGTGCGCTCCGTCCCGGCTTCGATCGCGCGGCCCGAGTACGTCGGCAAAACAGGGCCGAAACCGTTCACGGGCTCGGACGTTTACGACGCGGCATCCATCGAACTGATTCGCGAATCGGGCCGTATCGCGGCGCAAGCAATTGAGGCGGTCGGTGCCGCAATTCGACCCGGGATTACGACGAACGAACTCGATATCATCGCCCATGACTTCATCGTCGCGCACGACGCATACCCCTCGACGATCGGGTACCGCGGGTTTCCGAAGTCGGTGTGCACGAGTATCAACGAAGTTATTTGTCACGGGATTCCGGACGACACGATCCTCGTCGACGGCGACATCGTCAACCTTGACATCACGGCTTTCAAGAACGGTATGCACGGTGACCTCAACAAAATGTTCATCGTGGGCGAAGCGAGTCAAGTCGCTATCGACCTAGTCGACCGCACGCGAGAGGCGCTCAATCGCGGGATCAAGGCTATCGCGCCGGGGCGAGAGATCAATGTAATCGGCCGCGCGATCGAGTCATACGCGAAGCGATTCGGGTACGGCGTGATTCGCGACTTCACCGGGCACGGCGTCGGAGAGGCCTTTCACTCGGGACTCGTCGTTCCGCACTATGACGCCGCCCCTGCCTTCAATCGAGTCATGGAAGTCGGAATGGTCTTCACGATCGAACCGATGCTCACCCTGGGCACTCCCGAAAAGCCCGGGATTGTCGATTGGGAGCAGTGGGACGACGACTGGACCGTCACGACCCTCGATAAGTGCCTCACCGCGCAATTCGAGCACACGCTCGTCGTCACCGAGCGCGGTGCAGAAGTACTTACCCACCCGTAGAGAAGAATAGGTTTCATGGCGAAAGCGCTCGGTATCGATATTGGCGGCACGGGGATCAAGGGAGCCGTCGTCGACACCGACACTGGCGA
>JANOOQ010000367.1:0-7435 GCA_031421515.1 Leifsonia sp. | reverse complement strand
CCGATTTGCGCGAGCGGCTTGGCCGTGTTTGTTTCGCCAGATTCGGCCAATTGCTTCGCTCGAGCCAACCCCTTGATCCCGAGTACGATCGCAATTCCACTCGGCACGAGAAGGAAGTTGAAGAAGAACGCAACGAGTCCCGCGACGAACGAATACACCGCTAGTGGATTGAGTTTCGCGTTGATCGTAACGGCCGCGCGCGGCGATCCCGGAGTTGCACCGGGGTACTGCGGCGCAGGGTTCTCGGCGGAATAGATCACGGGCACAGAAGGAGTGGCGGGAGTAGCGGATGCCACGGCAGGCGGCGGTGCAATGTTCGCGTCACTCCAACTCGCGCCGTTCCACCACCGTTGCACCGTGCCCCCGTCGGGGTCCGGGTACCACCCGGGGCGCTTGATCTCGTCAGCCATGGCACGAGCATACCGATGCTAAGGAATGGGCCGGCTAATACGCCGGGTTCTGTTGACGCTCTTGCAAGCGCTGGACGGCCATCTATCTACGACGTACGTTGCCGCACGCCTCTAGCGGTCTACCCGGAAACTGGGCGAGCAACCCGTAACGCTTCCTGTCTGACCTTGCTCCGGACGAGGTTTACCTAGCCGACCGTGTCACCACGACCGCTGGTGGTCTCTTACACCACCGTTTCACCCTTACCCCCGAGTGCCGAAACACCCGGTGGCGGTCTACTTTCTGTTGCACTGTTCTCGCGGGTTACCCCGGGTGGGCGTTACCCACCATCCTGCTCTGTGGAGCCCGGACGTTCCTCGGGACTGTTGCCAGCCACGCGACCGTCTTGCCGACCCATTCGGTTGGTAAGCCTAGTTGCCGAAGTCGGCTCTCATGTCCATCGCGAGGTTCGCGAGCTTATCTGCTCGAGTATTAATCTCGCGCGGAATCCACTCGAATCGCACGGGCGTGCCCGTCAAAAGTTCGCGAGCTTGCGCCGCCAACTCGGCCATGTCGGGGTGCTTGATCTTCCAACGGCCCGACATTTGTTCGACCACGAGTTTCGAATCCATGCGCACGTGAAGTACGGCGTTTGGGTCGAGCTCGAGCGCACGCCGCACCCCCGCGATCATTGCCTTGTACTCGGCGACGTTGTTCGATGCGATTCCGCCGTAGAGTCCGATCTCAGCGAGAACCTCTCCCGTCACGGGGTCGATCACGACCGCGCCACTGCCGGATTGGCCCGGGTTACCTCGGGAACCGCCATCCGCTTCAATTACAAGCTCTCGCGGCACTAGAGGCCCGACTCGTCAGTACGTACGAGGATTGCTTCGCTCGACGGGCACATGATGACGTCATCGGGAGCGGATGCCCGGATCGACTGCATTTCGTTCTCGAGAAGCTTGACTCCCGCAGCGAGTGATACTCCCCCGCGCAAGAGCGAGGCTCCCGTGCCGTAGCGCGCACGCTGCTTCTCGTAGAGCGCAAGGAGATCGGCGGGAACCTTGCCTTCGATCGTGCGCCGGCCCGCCGCGGCCGTCATGCGTTCGGCCGCGATGACGTCGAGAGCGGCGTCTCGCGAGGCCTCCACGTGCGCGACTTTCGCGCGAGCGTCGTCAAGCTCGGTCGTCGTGTGCGCGAGCACGGATTGCACCTCTTCGAGGCGCTCCATGACCGTGAGCTCGATTTCTTCGAGGTTGCCCAGGCGCTTGCGTAGTGCGAGCAACTCTTGATCGAGAGCGGCAACATCCTTGACGGATGAGCTCGCTTGAAGTCGTTCGCTGTCTCGCGCGATTCGTGCCTCGACGACCTTGACGTCCGACTCGAGGCGGCTCAATTCGAGCGTGACGTCGTCGACCGCGCCTTGCTGCTCGCTCGCCGTCAACCGCAGAGACGTGGCGTGCGCCGACAACTCAACGAGCGTCGCGAGTTCTGGGAGGCTCTTTGCGCGATGATCGAGCTGCGCGAGCTTCGTGTCGAGCGCTTGCAAGTCGAGCAGCAGGGCCTGATCGTCTGGACTGGCTTTCAATGCCATGATTTCTCGTCTCTACTGGGTGACTACAAAGTCCCACGGGTCGGTGCGCACATCGCTCACCGTTACGGTAACCCCCGGCAGGGCGGCGCGAAGTTCGGCTGCGGCCACGTCGAGCCACAGCCATTCGCTCGCCCAATGTGACACGTCGATGAGCGCGGGTGCGCTCGCGTTCTCGCGAGCCTCCGACGCTGGGTGATGACGCAAGTCACTCGTAATGTAGACGTCGGCCGCGAGAACGCCGGGTTCCGCGAGGTACGCATCCCCCGCGCCGCCGCACAGCGCGATCGTGCTCACGGGCGCATCGAAATCGCCCGACACGCGGATGCCCGTCGCGGTGGCGGGCAGCAACTCCGCGAGGGTGCGGGCGAGTCGCCCGAGCGTCGTGGGCGCGGCAAGTTCGCCGATTCGCCCGATGCCCCGGGTCGGGATGAGCGACGGCACGATGGGCCGTTGGTTCGTGAGTCCGAGAGCGTCGGCAAACGTCGCGGACGTGCCGGACTCGACGACGTCAGCGTTCGTGTGGGCCGCAATGAGCGCGCAATTCGCGCGAATCAACCGCGTGAGTGCTGCGCCCTTATACCGATCCGTAGCGACCGACGTCACGCCGCGAAGCAGCAAGGGGTGGTGCACTACTAACAAGTCGACGCCCGACTCGACGGCTTCGTCGACGGTTGAGAGCACGGCATCCACCGCGAGAAGAATCGTCGAGACCTGTGCGTCGAGGTCACCCGCGATGAGCCCGACGGCGTCCCACTGTTCTGCGCCGTCGGCGGGCCAGAGCCGCTCGATTGCGGCATTCACTTCGGCGACGGTTGGTGACACCCCGTCAGTCTATTTGGGCACCGCTCAGTTGGTCAGACGCGCGCCGCTTCCTGCTTACGGATCGCGGGGATTCCAGCCACGATCGGAAGCAGGATGCCCAACGCAAGCGCAACGAGCACTCCGACGTCGCTCGTGGCGAGGTCGCTGTCTAGAGGCACCCCGAGCAAACCAAACCCGTACCCCTGCCAGCCGAGCCATGCGATCGTCGCTGTCGTGAGTCCAAACCCGATCGCGCTGATGACAAAAAGACCGACGAGGTTGACCCAGCGGATGCTCGCGTAGACGCCGCCGCGCTTCGTGAGCGATTCGGACTCGTACCGACGATTTCGAATCATCGTTTCGGCCGCGAAAATTCCTGCCCACGCCGCAGTCGGAACCGCGAGCGTCGTCGCAGCGTCGCGGAACAACTCGTTGATGCCCGTGACCCCGAACGCGAGCAAGAGGGCCATCCCTGCGAGAAGCGTCGCGACGATGACGGTTGCCCACTGGCGCCGAACCCGCACACCGATCGCTTGAAGCGCGAATCCGCCCGAGTAGAGCGTCACGACAATTCCCGAGAGCAAACTGAGCGTCGTCGCCGCTATGAGCGGCACGGGGTACCACGTTGGGAGCATGAGCGCGAGCGTGTCGAGCGGCGATACGAGGAATCCGGTTGCGATGCCTTCGTTCGATGCCGCGAGCAGTGCTCCGTAGCCGATGAGAGCGAACGCCGGCAGAGTCGCGCCGAAAGTCGCCCACAACATCGAGGTCGCGCCGCTCGATTCGGGGCGCTGGTAGCGCGCGAGATCCGCGCCGCCGTTCGCCCACACGAGGCCGACGAAGCTGAAGACGAGCACGGCGCCCGTGATCGTGAGGAGCCACGAGCCGTCGGGAGTCGTGAGCGCCGTCGCGACGTCGATGTATTCCGCCGTCATCGCGATGAGGCCAACGATAAGTACGGCTGAGATGACGCTGAGCACGAGTTGAATGCGCGCGATCATGGGGTATCCCGCGAACGCGATGAGTACGGCAAGTACGAAACCGGCCGCGAGAGAAATTAGCAGAATTTCGCGCTCACCGAATGGTCCGGCGACGTCACCACCAACGAGCACTATGGCTACCGATGACGCGAGGAGCCACAAGAGCGCAGCGCCCCAAAAGACTCGCGTCACGAGAGCAAGAATCGCGGGGACGACGTTGCCAACAACGCCAAAGGTCGCTCGAGAGACGATCATCGTCGGTTGCCCGCTGCGCTTACCCGCGAGAGTAGTGAGCCCAAGCGGGATGAACGACAGAGCGACGCCCGCGAGAATCGCGACGATCGACTGACGCAGGCTCATACCGACCGCGAACACGGTTGCGCCAAGACCCACGCTCAGAATCGAAGAGTTCGCGGCAAACCACAACCAGAACAATCGCGCAGCCCTGCCGACTCGATGATCCACGGGAGTCGGCTCGGGGCCACTCTTCTCGAGGCTAAAGGCCTTTTGACGAATCGGCTCGTTGTCGATCAAGACGACTTCGTCTTCGGGAATCTTGTGGGTCGAGATCGGCCCCGATGGCAGTTCGACCGGGCCTGTGAGCACACTCGTGCCGACCGCTGCGACACCGGTTCCCAGAACAATACGGTCGACATAGTCGACATCGTCAACGAGCTCGGGCTCATACGCGCGATCGACTATTGCGACCGAACCCGTGTCGGTCGGCACACCTTCGCCAGCGACAACGGGAAGCGGCTCAATGAACGAGCTGCCGGGAGCGCCGACTCCCACTGGTGCGGGAGAGGCTTCGCCACCCACGAGCAAGTCCTCAAAGCTGAATTCGCGCGGCGGTGCGGCCGCACCGGCGGCAGTGGATGCAGCACCGAACGCTAGGGCGCCGGCTGCGGCATCCTCCACGATCTCGGCCTCGACGATTTCCATGGAATCCCTAGCGTGCGCTCGCGCGGCGGCCTCGGAGGGGAGGATGGGCGGTCCACCGAACGGCGGAGGTTCGACTAGCGCAGGCGGAACCAGCGGAGCTGCAAGTGCGGGGTCGGGGTCATCCATTCCGAAGTCGGGACCTGGATCCCACGACTCGCTCGGTGCGGGAACATCCCACGCGGGCAAAGGCGCTGGACCGTCGGGAACTACGGTCGGTGGAACGACGACGGGTGCTTCGGGCATCTGCGCCGTTGCTTCCCACTCGCTGAGTTCTCGTGCCTCCTCGTCGCGGAGCTTGAGCTCGGCTTCGAGTTGCTCGATCGCGCTGAGTGCCCCACCCGGTTCGCGAGCCGCTTCGTCGGCGAGGCCGATGAGTTCATCGTCGCGAAGCGAACGACGGGTCGGAGGGGCAGGTGGGCCCTCTCCCAAATTGACCGCTTGCGTGGGGTCGGGTGCTGGAAGCGACATCCACGCGGGAACCTCAGCTGCTTCGCCCGCGGGTTCGCCGTGAGAGGCCCCAGACGACAAGTCGTACACGGGCGCTGCGGGTGGGGCGAACGGATCGAATGCCGCGGGCTCGCCCATTGGCGGAGGGGGCGGCGCAAACCGGTCGAACGCAGTCGGCTCAGCGGGCGGAGGCGGCGGAGTGAAGAACTCGAACGACGGCGCGGGGGGCGCTTCGAATTGTCCGTCATACGCGGAGGGCGGTGCGACGGGCAAGTCGTAGACGGGTGGCGCGGGCGGCAGGTCGTACGTCGGTGGCGCGGGCGGCGCGTCGTAGGTAGGCGGCGGCGCGTCGTAAGTGGGCGGAGCCGGCGTCACGTCGTACACCGGCGGTGCAGGAGGCAAGTCGTACACGGGCGGTGCAGGAGGCAAGTCGTACACGGGCGGTGCGGGCGGTGCAGGAGGCAAGTCGTACACGGGCGGTGCGGGCGGTGCCTCGTACACCGGTGGTGCGACCGGGAGATCATAAACGGGTGGCGCGGGTGGAAGGTCGTAGACCGGAGATCCTGGCGGAATAACGGGAATCGCGCCCGTCGCAATGAATCCCAAGTCGGCCGCGAGCGCGTTTGCGAGCTCGTCGTCATCGTGTACGTCAGCCCCGTGAGCTACCCCAGCCTCGTCCGCAGTGGGCGGAGTAAACGTCGATCGGCGAGGACCCTGCGGTGCTAGGTTCGGTTCGATTGGGGCCTGGTCGTTGGCCTCGTCGTCGTTCTCCATGCAGGAATTCTAGGGCTCGAACCTGACGGAAGGTGGTTGCCGAGCCGTTGCGAGCACAGCAATCGACGTCAATATGAGAACAATTCCGATCCATCCGAGGGGATCTAGCCGCTCCCCCACTACCAAAATCGCGAGCAAAGTCGCGACTACGGGCTCGAGCAAAGTGATGGTTGTCGCGGTGCTACTACGGAGCGTTCGCATGCCGATCCCGAACAAAAGGTAGGCGACGAACATGGGTCCGATCGCGAGATATGCCGCGATCGACATCGTCGTGGGCGATTGCATCACGGGCGCTCCGAACACAATCAGAACCGGCAACAGCCCGATCGCGCCGATCCCGAACATGCCCCCCATCACGCCTCGAGACGATTGCCCCGAGTGGATGCCCCGGCTCGAGCTATACGTATACAGCGCATACGCGAGCCCTGCCGCGAACCCTAGCCCGACCCCGAGCGCGACGTTCGTGCCAGTGGACGAAGCCTCCCGATGTGCACCGATCGTAAGAAGCACGACGCCCGCTACCGCGACAGCGGTGCACACGACCCACAGGCCCGACAACCGCCGCCGCTCGAACACCCACTCGAGCAGGGCCGCAAACATCGGCCCAGTGCCGAGCGAGACAACGTTGCCGATCGCGACGCCTGCGAGGTCCATCGACGAGTAGAAGGCGAGCGGATACACGAACACCCCGATCGACCCGATGAGGAGCCAACGGCGGCTCGACGCATCCTGAATCGCTGCAATCGACGCTCGCGCCGACACGACGAAGAGCAGCAGCCCGCCGATCGCCATCGTGCTCGCTCCGATCGCCAAGGGGCTCACGTTCTCGGGCATGAAGCTCGCGGCGGTGCCCGTCGTTCCCCAGAAAAGGGAGGCGAGGATCAGAGCCCACGCGCTCGAGCGGCGGGCAGACGCTACCGTTCTCATAGTGGGCCCTACCGGGCTCGAACCGATGACATCCACGGTGTAAACGTGGCGCTCTACCAACTGAGCTAAAGGCCCGTCGCCCGGCATACCGGGACAACGCGGTTCAATGTTACTGGCATCGAGCGCCCGCGGCATACACTTCCGGGCATGACAGAGCATCGGTATCCCGTCGTGATTGCATCGCTGCTTGCTCTTGCGACGTACTTGTTTCTGCCGCCTGAAGTGCAGTTTCTGCCACCGTGGCTCATCCCCGCGATTGGTGCATTGGTGCTCGTGCCGCTTGTCTTAGTCAACCCGCGCAGAATGAGCACTCAAACCCGGTGGTCGCGCTGGATCAGCATCGGATTCGCCCTCGGTCTTGCCGGAGTAAACCAGGTCTACCTCGTGCGGCTCATCATTGAACTCGTCAACGGGAGCGCGAGTGGCCCGAGCGTGCTACTCGTCGCGTTGAGTGTCTGGATCGCAAACGTCATCGCGTTTGCGCTCGTGTACTGGGAGCTTGATCGCGGTGGGCCAGTGGCGCGTCGCGTCGAAGGGGTCAACGACAAAGCGCAGCAGGACTTCCGGTTTCCGCAGCAAGACA
>JANOOQ010000366.1:0-2196 GCA_031421515.1 Leifsonia sp. | reverse complement strand
GGGAGCGGTGGCAAGAAGTACTCGCTCGCGCACCAACCCGCGTTCGATGAGGCACAACTCGAAGCGTTTAGGGACCGAGTAAAGGTCGCGGCATCGATCGTCGCGTCGTCGACATTCCACGGCGTGGCAGAGGTAGTTGGGCCGTTCGACTCGCACGCGCTCTTGCGCTTGCACCGTGTCTTGGCGGTGTCGAGTGACTAAGCCGCTCATCGGTGCCGACGAAATCGCGATGCGGTTGTCGTTGCCGCAACCGACCGAGCAACAGCGCCTCGTGATCGAGGCTGACCTCTCGGCCCCGTCACTCGTGATTGCAGGCGCCGGGAGCGGCAAGACCGAGACGATGGCTAATCGAGTGCTGTGGTTGCTCGCCAACCGCCTCGTCGCTCCGAGTGAAGTGCTCGGTCTCACCTTCACGCGAAAAGCGGCGGGCGAATTGTCGGAGCGCGTGCGAACTCGCATCGGCCAACTGGCGGCCGCGGGGCTCGCCGATGACCAGACAGACGAATTCGAACTCCCTCTCATCTCGACCTACAACTCCTACGCGAACATGCTTTACCGCGATAACGCGAGCGTGCTCGGCCGCGAAGCCGACGGTTCGGTTCTCGGCCCGGCGGCGGCGTGGCAACTCGCGCGCAGCATCGTTACGCGCAGCTCAGACCTGCGGCTACTCGAGCAAGACAAGTCGCTCGACCAAATCACCGAAGCGGTATTGCTCGTCGCTCGAGCCCTCGCCGACAACGTCGCGAACCCCGAGCAGGTTCGCGAGTACTCCAAGAAGTTCGCGGCGGTGCTCGACCTCCCGCTCGGATCCCGCGCCGAGTACGCAGGGGTAGCAGAAGTGGTGTCGGTCGTGGGCGAACTCGACTTGCTGCTCGATCTCGCAGCGGAATACGACGCTGCGAAGGTTCGGCGCGGATTCGTCGAGTACTCCGATCAGGTCGCGCTCGCGCTCGAGATCGTGCGCGCGGATTCGCGCGTCAAGACCGAAGAGCGCGCGCGGCACGCGGTCGTTCTGCTCGACGAGTATCAAGACACTTCGGTCACGCAATCGTGGTTGTTGAGTGAGCTCTTCTCCGGGCATCCCGTCATGGCGGTCGGCGACCCTAACCAATCCATCTACGGATGGCGCGGCGCGAGTGCGAGCAACCTGGAGCGATTCTCGGCGCAATTCGGGCAGGGGGAGCGGTTCTCGCTCTCGATGAGCTGGCGCAATGGAACTCGCATTCTCGACGCAGCAAACGTGATCGTTGAGCCCTTCGACTCGAAGTATCGGGTGCCCGTCGCACGGCTCGACGCAAAGCCGAGCGCGACCCAGCGACCCGTCGACGTCGCTTTCACCGAGACGATCGCCCAGGAGGCCGGCGCGGTGGCGGACTGGCTCGGTTCCCGGCTCGCGCAGGGTGATGTGAGTGCTGCGATTCTCATGCGAGCCCGCCGCACGCAAACCGTGTTTCTTGCAGCGCTGCGTGAGCGCAACATCCCGTATCACGTGCTCGGTCTCGGTGGCCTGCTGAGTGAACCCGAAATAGCGGACGTGGTGTGCGCTCTCTCTGTCGTACACAGCGCCGAAGCCGGCATCGAGCTCTTGCGGTTGCTCGCGGGATCGCGGTGGCGACTTGGAGTGAGCGACCTGCACGAACTGGGCGAGCTCGCGTCTTTGCTCGCGAAACGCGGTATCGACCAGCACGCGCTTTCCGACCTAGTGCGCGACCGAATGCGCGCGTCGATCGCGGGCGGTGAACGCGGGTCAATCGTCGACGCGCTCGACTTCATCGCGACCGCGCGCGGCGACCGGAGCGAATTCGCACGATTTAGTGCCTCGGGAATAGAGCGGTTGCGCGACGCCGGCCGATTCTTCTCGAGGCTTCGCGCGCGGTCGCGCATGCAACTCCCGGACTTCGTCGGCGCCGTCGTGCACGAACTTCAGCTCGACATCGAGGTCGCCGCCAACCGGTTCCGCACACTCGAGACCGCTCCCCTTGAAGCGTTCTTCGACGCACTCTCGGGCTACCTCGCCGTCGACGACGTTGCGAGCCTCGGCGGGTTTCTCGCATGGTTGCGAGAAGCGGAGAAGCGCGAAGATCTCTCGCCGCGCTCCGAGGCTCCCGTGAAGGGCGCGGTGCAAGTGCTCACGATCCACGGAGCCAAGGGTCTCGAGTGGGACGTTGTCGCCATTCCCCGGCTCGTCCACGACGA
>JANOOQ010000365.1:0-2567 GCA_031421515.1 Leifsonia sp. | reverse complement strand
AGAATTCTGGGGTTTGGCGGGTCATGATTCCTCCTATGCCATACACGAGGGCAGCTGGCTGCGAACGAGATTGATGAGTTCTTTCGGTTCATAGAGCTCTGACGTGTTCAGGAGATCCCTCAGGGTCCACCAGCGGTGTGCGAGTACGTCGACACGCTCCTCTTCGGTCCAGTGGTCGTCCGTGGGTTCGAACGCGTCGACGACGACCGTGAAGAACTCGGCGTGGCCCGTGGCGTGGTCCGCGGCATCCCACTCCACCGTGAAATTGTGCGACCACACCTTCTTGCCGACAGTTGCGACCTCGAGCCCAGTTTCTTCGAAGAGCTCGCGCACGGCGGCGTCGTGGTGGGTCTCCCCTGGGTCGACTCCTCCCCCGGGCGTGATCCACCGCGCGACGCCGCTCGAATCCGGCGCCGTCGTGAGGAACAGCAAGATGCGGTCATCCCTGTCAAAAAGCAAAACCCGGCTCGTGAGTCGGTGAGTGCCGCTCGCGGTCATGACGTTACGACGAAGCGGCGAGAAAGTCAGTGACGTCGCCGACATAGCGCGTGTTGTTCGCCGGGATCGGTTCGACGGCGGCAAGGGCGACTTCCGCCGCGAATTCGCCGACGTTATAGAGGCGGCCCGCTGCTTCTTTGCGGGCCTCAATTGCTCCGGGATTCGCGCGCTGAAGGAGCGTCGCCGTGATTGTGCCCTCGATCATGTCGCCCGAGACGACGACGAACTCGATTCCGTCTTCCGAAAGCGAAGGAATGAGTGCGCGAAGGGCGTCCTCGCCCGCTCGCTTGCTGAGTGCGACGGGGAGGTACTCGGGCATCGTCTCAACCGTGTTGATGAAGTGAGCTTGGTGACTCGTGACGAATACGACGCGCGCGCCGTCGGCGAGCAAGGGCCGCACGGCTGTGAGGAAGTTCACTTGAGCGTCGCGATTGAGTTGCATTGCATAGTCGGCGGCCATACCGCTCTCCATGCCACCCGAAGCGTTGAGCACGAGGATGTCGAGGCCACCGTATGCGGCCGAGATCTGCTCGACGAGGCCAGCTACCGACTCGGGATCCGTGAGGTCGGCGCGAACCGCGATTGCCTCGGCGCCCGCCTCTTCGAGCGCCGCCACGAGCTTGAGTGCTCGCGCTTCCTTGTTCCGATAGTTGATGACGACTCGCGCGCCGGCCTCGGCAAAGAAGGTCACGGTGTCTGCGCCGATCCCTCGCGAGGAACCGGTGACGAGAACTCGCTTGCCGGTTAACGATCCGGGGGCAAGTGGATTGGTTTGGGGGGTGCTCACGCACCGAGACTACCAACTACGCCCCACTCGCCGCTGGCCAACAAAGTGGTAGTTTCGTTCGTGAACCGACACACGAGAGGTGCCGATCTTGGACTTCAATTCCCTGATGAACTATGCGTGGATCGCGTGGCTTGCGCTCGTACTGATCTTTCTGATCGTTGAGGTGACAACGCTCGAGTTCACTTTTCTCATGCTCGCCGTCGGTAGCCTTGGCGCGCTCCTCGGAGGGGTGTTCGGCGTGCCATGGTGGGGCCAGATCTTGATTGCGGGCATCCTCTCGATCCTCTTGCTCTTCGCGGTTCGCCCTGCTCTTTTGCGGCGACTCAAGCGTGGCGGGGATCCAGCACTCAGCAACATCGAGGCGATCATTGGCCTCGGCGGTGTCGTCATCAACGACTTCTCGGGCAACGCGAACCACGTCAAGCTCGCCAACGGTGAGACATGGACCGCGCGCTTCATGACAGACCACACGCCCGTCGAGGGCGAGCGCATTGTTGTAACCGCAATCGAGGGAGCAACCGCCGTGGTAGCTCCCGTTGAAAGGAACGCATCGTGACTGATCCAGCTCAATTGTTCGGCCAGATCATTCTGGTGATCCTTCTCGCGGTACTCGCGATCTTTGTGCTTGTGATTCTGTTCCGGTCGATTCGGATCATCCCCCAGGCCAACGCGGGTGTCGTTGAGCGACTCGGCAAGTACCACAAGACGCTGTTGCCCGGTCTCAACATTTTGATTCCGTTCATCGACCGGGTTCGCCCACTGCTCGACATGCGCGAGCAAGTCGTGTCGTTTCCGCCGCAACCCGTCATTACCGAGGACAACCTCGTCGTCTCCATCGATACGGTCGTTTACTTTCAAGTGACGGATGCCCGCGCGGCGACATACGAGATCGCGAACTATCTCGGGGCCGTCGAGCAACTGACGACGACGACTTTGCGAAACGTCGTCGGTGGACTGAATCTCGAGGAAGCGCTCACGAGCCGAGACAACATCAACGGTCAATTGCGCGTTGTGCTCGACGAAGCGACGGGCAAGTGGGGCATTCGAGTCGGTCGCGTCGAGCTCAAAGCGATCGATCCGCCGCTCTCGATCCAGGACTCGATGGAAAAGCAAATGCGTGCCGAGCGTGACCGCCGAGCCCTCATTCTCACAGCAGAGGGAACCAAGCAGTCCGCCATCCTTACGGCCGAGGGAGCTCGTCAAGCCGCGATCTTGTCTGCTGAAGGTGACGCTAAGGCGGCCGTTCTTCGCGCGCAAGGTGAAGCGGAAGCAATCACGACGG